>JAWXUJ010000010.1:0-15185 GCA_044432765.1 Eubacteriales bacterium
TCGCCGTCAAATTCTGCAACCACAGTCAGGTAGTCCACATATTTGTCGGTGACGGTCAGGTTGGAAACGGTGACCGGAGCGGAGCCCCACAGGAAGAAGTAGGCGAACACGCCCAAAAGTCCCAGAGCAATCAAACTGGCGCAGACGGCAATCCACATACCCACCCGCTTTTTCTTCCGTCGCACAGGGGGCGGGGCAGAGGGGGAACCGTCGGCAATGTGGGGTGCACTGGGGATGACGATGGGGTCTTGGCAGATGCTATGGACCTCTTTCACCAGGTTGTCCAGAGCTTGGGCATCGGGGGAGAAGTTATCCACAAAGTTGGAATCCATCTTTTCCTCGGTGGCGAAGCGGACAGGCTCGATGACTTCTTCATGGTCTTCGGGGCTGAGCAAAATGTCGCTGTCTACCACAATGGGGGGGACAATCAACTGGTCAGAGACACGGTTCCTCTGCATATAGAGCACCAAATCCTGTTGGAATTCCTCTGGGGTTTGGTACCGGTCTTCAGGGTGGAAGGCGCAGGCTTTCAGGATGATTTCCGCCAGTTCATAGTCGGCATACAGGGGAGCGGGCAGGGCGGAGCCCTCAATCCGCATGGTGTTTGCCGCCTTGGCAGAGGTCTCTTCGTCCTCAAAGGGGCCGTGGTTGCTGTTGAGGATGCGATAGAGCACCATGCCAACAGCGTAGATGTCCATGGTGGGGCTAAGCTCGCCCATGACATCGCAGGCCTCTGGCGCGGTGTATTCGGAGACCATGTGTTCTTCCATGGTGGAGTAGCGCAGACTGGAAATGGATTCCAAGCCCAGGTCGCCCAGCATAAAATTCCCCAAACTGTCCATATAAATATTGGAGGGCTTGATATTGCGGTGCACCACTTCGATGGAACGAAGTTGACACAGGGCGCAACAGAGATCCAACCCCAGATTCAGGGCTTTCAGCCAGGTGATGGGGTTGTCCCGCAGAAATTGGGACAGGGTGTGCCAGTGGTGGGACAGGAGATAGAGATGGAAGCCCACGCCCTCTTCCTTTGGTTCCACCTGGTAGTCCAAAAAGGCCGCCAGGTTGGTACTGCCGTTGAGGCTGTACCACCGTTTAAATTCGTGGATGTGCTCTTCCACAATCTTTTGATAATAAGCTTGAGCAGATGCTTCATCTGCGACTGCACCAGTGACCATCAGAGCTTCCACCTGGGTGGAGGACTGGGGGATGTCCAGTTGCTTTAAAATGTAGAACTGGTTGGTGGTGGTGTGTCGCAGGGCGCAAACAGTGCCCTGATCTCCCATAGGTTGATGGGATGCCAATACCATGCCGTCAAGCAGGGGAGATATGAGCTTTGGTTCAGACAATGTCGTCGCCTCCTTTCACTAACCCTTATTTTACGGCATTTTCAAAGAAATTGCAAGAATATCTTATAAAATAGTAGAAAACCCATTGGAATTTTTCTTCGGATATGGTAGAATACATGGTATATGACAAGATTCAACAAAAACGGAGGTTATTATGGCACAAATTAAATGTGAATATTGTGGAACTGTGTTTGACCCCGATGTGGGTATATGTCCCCTGTGTGGGATTCCAGAAGAGATGGAGGCATACAGCCATCCAGTTGCGCCTGTTGCACCACCGGTGGCACCAACACCAGTGCAAGCACCCCGTCCCCAACAACCGGTTACGCCCCATCAGCCCAGAGAGGCCGAGCGTCGCGCCGCTGCCAAGTCCAGTAAATCCAGTCGGAAGCGGAAAAGCGGTCAGAGAAAAGAGGACAAAGTACCAGCCTGGATCAGCGTCACCATCTGCGGTGTGTTGACCATCGCTGTGGTTTTGGGCGGTGGCATCGCCTTGCTCCAAACCGACATTTTCAAAGTCAGCGAAGAACTGGAAGAAGCCCTCTCCCTGCCCTACGAAAGCGAAGTGGTGGAGACCACCACAGAAGTCCCAGAGGACGTCATTGTGGTCAACCCTGATGTGGAGTGCACCTCTCTGTCCTTGAATTACAACGAAGTCACCCTTTTTGAACAGGGAGAACAACTGACCTTAACCGCTATCACCGAGCCTAGCTCTGCCGCCAGTGATGTGACCTGGGTGTCTGGAGACGAGTCCATCGTCACTGTCAGTACCACCGGTGTCATCACTGCCATCTCCGGCGGTTCCACCACGGTCACTGCCATCTGTGGCGACCAAATGGCAACCAGCGAAGTCCGCTGTGGCTTTGAAGCGGCCTCCATCCAAGAGGAAACAACCACCACACCAACGGTCACCGAAGATGTGGATGTGGAAAACTTCACTGCCCGCCTAAACTTGACCGACTTCACTCTGTTTGAAGCAGGGGAAACCGCCCAGCTGACCGTCTCCGGCGCACCATCCTCTTTGACTGTGGACTGGAGCATCGCCAACTCCGGCGTGGCTACCATCGACAGCACTGGCCTGGTCACCGCTGTGAAAACTGGCACCACCAAGGTCACTGCAAAAGTGGGCGACCAAATCTTGGAATGTTACGTCCGTTGCAACATCACCGGCTCTGGCGGCAGCAGTTCCACCGATGGCACTGGGTCTACCGCTTCGGTGGCTGCGTCCATCAGTCACGAGGACGTGACCCTGTCCGTGGGTGAATCCTTCACAATTTCCGTCACCGGTAGCACCACTGCCAACACCTTCACCAGTAGTAACAGCGGTGTTTGCACCATCAGTGGTGGCACCGTCACCGCCACCGGCTCAGGCACTGCAAAAGTCACCACCGAGGTCAATGGCGAAACTTTGACCTGCGTCGTCCGTGTGCCTTAAATCCAATAAAAAAAGGCGCTGTACAAAAATGCACATAGCCTTGTAGGGGCAGGGTTCTACCCTGCCCGAGTAGACGAAAAATCACCACCATTTATCGTAAAATGGTGGAGATTTTCAATCTTAGGGAGGGGCAGAGCCCCTCCCCTACGACTGTTTTTTCGGTTTTTGTACAGCACCTTTTTAAGGGCTATATCAACTGGCTGGCTTGTGTTCCACAGGGGAACCGCCGTCGTTGTTTCGGCCTTGCTTGAACAGCAGGGTGATGCACCAGATGCCGGCAAGACCCACCAGGCCGTAGATAATCCGGCTGACAGGAGAGGTTTGTCCACCGAAGAGCCAGGCCACCAAGTCAAACCGGAACAGGCTGACCAGACCCCAGTTGACAGCGCCAATGATCACCAGTAACAGAGAAATAACGTCCATAATAATACCTCCAATTTTAGTGCGATATCCTTAGTATAACGGCTTTTGGTGGTTTTATGCAGACGAGAGAACCAATGGAGTAAAGAATTATGAAATACATTTTAATCATCGGCGACGGCATGGCTGACAACGCTGTCCCTGAACTAAATGGCAAAACCCCTTTGGAAGTCGCCGAAAAACCCTTCATCGATGGTCTTTGCAAAAAAAGCCTGCTGGGTCACGTGCTCACCGTCCCATCCCATCTGCCTGCTGGCAGTGACACCGCCATTCTGTCCATCTTCGGCTGTGACCCCTCCAAATACTTCACCGGGCGTAGCCCCTTGGAGGCCGCCGGCTGTGGCTTTGCCGTCCCCGCCGGTGCCATTGGCTACCGTTGCAACATGGTCGCCATGGAGGACTGCGACAAGCCCTTTGCCCAACGGAAAATCCTGTCCCACAACGGCGGTTCCGTAGAGGGTGACCAGTCCATGGAACTGATTCAATGGCTCTTCGCAGAACCAGAATTCGCCGCCAAGGCCAAAGAACTGGGACTATCCGTGTTTCCAACTCCATCCTTCCGCCACATCGTCACCCAAGAGGGCGGTTCCATCCATGGATTTGTGGTCACCCCACCCCACGATATTTTGGGTCAGGTGGTGGGCAACTACACCACCCACGGCAATGAAAACGCAGACAAAATCTGGGCACTGATGGCCCTTGCCAATGAAAAGCTGGACCATCACCCAGTCAACGAAGGCCGTCGCGCCGCCGGTCATCTGCCTGCCAATGGCATCTGGCTGTGGGCCGAGGGCACCTCTGTCCAACTGCCCAACTTTGTGGAAACCTATGGTAAAGACGGCTCTGTCATCAGCGCCGTCCCTCTGGTACACGGCATCGGCTCCTTGGCTGGCCTGAAACCCATCCACGTAGAGGGTGCCACAGGCGAAACCGAGACCAATTACGAAGGCAAAGTGGATGCCGCCATCAACGCCTTACATTCTGGCGATGACTTCGTCTGCATCCACATAGAAGCCCCCGATGAAGCCACCCACGCTGGCAATTTGGAGGAAAAACTGATTTCCATCGGCTACCTGGACAGCCGTGTGGTGAAACCTCTGGTGGAAAAACTGGACGCATTGGGCGAAGATTACAGAATCCTCATGCTCAGTGACCACAAGACTCTGATGACCACCCGCACCCATGACGGCGAACCCGTCCCCTTTATGGTCTACGACAGCACCAAAGACCAGGCCAGTGGCTATGGCTACACCGAGGCCGGAGGCGAAGCCGGCATCTACGTGGCAGAGGGTCACACTCTGCCTGCCCTGCTCTTTGACCAAAAATAAACGGTTAGAAGGAATACTATATGATTACCATTGAAGAAAAGGCCTACGCCAAACTGAATTTGACATTGGATATTCTGGGCAAGCGAGACGATGGCTACCATGATTTGGCCTCCGTCATGCACCCAATCAGCCTGTGCGACGAGTTGGAAATCACCCTGGGCACCGGCGAACCTTGGCAGGTGACCACCGATTGGGAACACATCCCCCACGGCCGGAAAAACCTGGCCTATAAGGCCGCCAAGCTGTTTTTTGACAAGGCACAAAAAGACCCAGATGGCATGACCATCACAATCACCAAGCGGATTCCCGACCAAGGTGGTCTGGGTGGCGGTAGCGCCGATGCCGGCGCCGTCCTTCGTGGGCTGAACCGTCACTACGACAACCTGTTCACCGCCAAAGAACTGGAAGCCATGGCACTGGAACTGGGCAGTGACGTGCCCTTCTGCATCCGCAACCGCACCGTTATGGCGAAAGGCCGAGGTGAAATGCTAGCCGGCCTCCACACCATGCCCGAGGCCTATTACGTTCTGGTACAACCAGAATTCAAAGTCTCCACCCCGGAACTGTTCCAAAAAGTGGACGATTTTCCGTTCCCTGCCCGCCCCGACCAAGGGGAGATGATTTTGGGATTGGAAGAGGGCAATCTCATTAAAATCAGCAAAAATCTGCTGAATGTCTTTGAATATGTCCTCCTGCCCGACCACCCCGAATTGGAAAAAATCGAAAACGCATTGGACAACTGTGGTGCCATGGGCACAAGCATGACCGGCAGTGGCTCCGTTATGTTCGGTGTGTTTCACGAGTTCGGCTACGCCGCCATGGCAAGTATGGCACTGATGAAAGTGGGCTACAAAACCTTTATGGCGACCAATTTGCCGGTGGATGAATAAAAACACAAAATACCGTCTATGCTGTAATTATCTTACATATAGGCGGTATTTTTAATGAAAAATCACAGTATTTCGTATATTTTGGTGGGTTTGGCACTGGTCGTCCTGGTCACCGGCTACACCCTCACCCGGGAACAGCAGGCCTTGGCGGACAAGTTGGTACGGCTCCATGTGGTGGCAAATTCCGACACAGACCTGGATCAATCGGTGAAGCTCCAAGTCCGAGACGCGGTTTTGGAAGTCACAGCCACTTTGGAACCCACAGAGTTGGAGGCCAATTTGGCAACCATCCAAACTGTGGCAAATGAAACCCTATCCAATTTGGAACAGACCGACCGGGCGGTGGTCACTCTGGAGCGGGAACTTTTTCCCACCCGAGATTATGATACATTTACCCTGCCTGCGGGCACCTACACCTCCCTCCGGGTCACCATCGGGGAGGGTACAGGCCACAACTGGTGGTGCGTGGTCTACCCATCCCTCTGCCTCCCCGCCACCACCGCAGAACTGACAGAAACCGCCATGGAGGCCGGCCTAACCCAGGGAGAAATTGCCCTGATCACAGAACAAGAACCAACCTATGAACTGAAATTCAAAAGCCTGGAATGGCTAGAAACCATACAAGCTGTGCTTATAAATTAGAACAGGAGGAACCCTATGATAACCATGAAATTTGCCCCCAATTTGGGAGCGTTGATGGCCACGGTGTTAGGCAGCGCCTGTGCTGGCGGTGGGGGACAGGTGATGATTGTCCCCGAACAGTTGACCCACCAGATGGAGCGGAATCTCTGCGCCAAAGGCGGCGCGACTATGAGTCGGCGGGCAGAGGTTCTCAGTTTTTCCCGCCTGGCAAACCGGGTTAGCGGGCTCTACGGTGGTGTGGCGCGCCCGGTGCTGGACAAAGGCGGGCGAATGCTTGCCATGGCCTTGGCTCTGGAGCAAATCGCCTCTAAACTCCGGATTTACGGCGGTGGCCTATCCCGCCCCGATATGCTCCTCCGGCTGCTGTCCGCCGTGGACGAATTAAAAAGCGACGGCATCACCCCCACCCAAATGGCGGAGACCGCCAAAACCCTAACCGGTCAACTAGCTGTGAAAACCGAGGAACTGTCCCTGATTTTGGACAGCTACCAAACCGTCCTGTCCACCATGGGCTTCGACCCGGCAGACCAACTGCTCCACCTGGCGAAACAGCTGGAAGAACAGGAGTTCGCCGAGGGCAAAACCTTCTACATATTGGGCTTCTCCGACTTCACCGGTCAGGAATTGGCGGTGCTTCGGCAGTTGATGAACTTCGGCGATGATGTCACCTTCTGCCTGGTCACCAAGGTGGAAACCGAGGATGACGCCGATGGTCTGGTCTGGGAAACCCACCGCCAACTCATGGCCATTTGCAACGATTTGGGTAGCGATGTCCAACCGGTATGGCTCCCCCGGGTAGAATCATCAACGGTGCTCCAACAGGTGCAGTACCAGGTCTTCAGCGGTGGAAACGATACCTTGGAGGAAGAAACCGATGCAGTGGGGCTACATCAGTCTCAAGGTCTGTACCCCGCTTGCATAGATTTGGCAGGAAAGTTGCGAAAAGCTGTACAAAATGGGTTTAGATGGCGAGATTTGGCAGTCTGTTGTACCCAGATGGAACAGGCAAAGCCCATTCTCTCCGCTCTGTTTTCCACTTTCGATATCCCGGCCTACTTCGCTGGCAACACCTCCATGGCGGAAAAACCGGTGGTATCCATGGTACTGGCGGCATTGGACAGTGCTACGGGAAATCTGGAGCGAGAGGACGTCCTTCGCTATCTGAAATCAGGCCTGTCCCAGCTGTCCATGGAGCAGTGCGATCGACTGGAAAACTATGCCTTCACCTGGAATATCTCTGGCGCAAAATGGGGCAAACCCTGGGTCATGCACCCCAAGGGCTACGGCTGTGACATGGACGAAAAAACGGAACAGCAACTGGCAGAGTTGAATGAAATTCGTCACACTGCCATCACACCCATTCTCAATTTGCAAAAAAATTTACGCACAGCCACCGACACGGCAGGGCAGATTTTGGCGCTGTACGACTTCCTGGAAGCCATCCATTTGGCAGAGCAGTTGGAGGACTTGCGCCAGTCTGCAAGCCCCCAACAAGCCCAGGAGTATGGACAATTTTACGATGTAATCCTAACTGCAATGGAACAAATCTACCAGGTTTTAGGAAAAACTGTCCGAAAACCGGAGGATTTTGCGAAAATAGTAGATGGCCTGCTCCACCAATACGATGTGGGTACCATCCCCGCCACCGCCGACCGGGTGGAGGTGGGCAATGTGGCCTCTATGCGATTCTCCCAGTGTAAACAGCTCTTTGTTTTGGGGGCAGACGACGGCATTTTCCCCAGCCAGGCCACGGAGCGGAGCCTTCTTTCCGAGTGGGAGCGCAAAACCCTCCAAGGAGCGGGGTTGCCCATGGCCTCCCAAGAAAATCTCCAGTTGGAGCGGGAACTGGGTGCCACCGACCAGGTGCTCTCCAGTTGCCACGACCGGCTGATACTGTATACATACGGCAACCGCCCTTCCATGATTTTTCATCAAATCCAAGCCCAACTACCTCACCTAGAACTGGAACAGGACGAGGAGTTCCCCTCCATCTACTGGGCAAATCCCGTCCAACTGGGTGGCTTTCTGGCGGGAAAACACTTGTCTCTGGAGGGCAAACAGGGGTGGGAGGACTATGCAAAAGCCATCCTCAAACAGGCAAGCCATCAACTGGGAAGTCTGTCAGAAACGGTAATTTCAAAACTATACGGCGGAGAATTTCGCCTTTCTGCATCGAAAGTGGACAAATTTGCAACCTGCCCCTGTGCCTACTTCCTCCACTATGGACTGAAGTTGCAGCCGGAAAAACAGGCCACCTTCGATGCCTCCATCTATGGTACCTTCGTCCACTGGGTACTGGAGCAGACCACCAAAGAAGTGGAAAAATTAGGCGGTTTCCACAATGTTGATGGAGAAAAATTGGTGGAAATCACCGACTCCATCATGGAGTCCTATGAGGATGACACGGTGCAAAAAATGCTGGCAGAATCCCCACGATTCCACCACATCTACCGCCGAAACTTCGAGGAAGTCCGGGCTGTGGCACTCCAGTTGGGGGACGAACTGTCCAAATCTGACTTCCAACCGGGGGGTTATGAGCTGGAATTTTCTGCCAAAGGTCAACTGCCCGCCGTAGAAATCCAGGGAGAAAAGAGCAAAGCGACCTTGGTTGGCTTTGTGGATCGGGTGGATTTCCACGAACACAATAACATCACATATGGAAGGGTTGTGGACTATAAAACCGGAAAAAAAGCCCTGGATTACACCGACATGGCAAGTGGTTTGGGACTGCAAATGCTTCTCTATCTCTTCGCCCTCTGTGACGGCGGGGAGCAGGCATTCGGCACCAAAATCAAGCCGGCAGGTGTCCTCTATTTCCCTGCCCGCCGGGAAATTTTCCGGGAAACCGCAAAAAAAACGGCAGAAGAAGCCGCCGATATGGTGCGAAAAAACAGCACAAGAAGTGGCCTGATTTCCAGCAACCCCGCGATTTTGGAGGCCATGGAGCACCATGACGGCATCCCCCAATACCTGCCCTACCGCACCAACTCCAAAGGGGATTTGGTGGGGGATGTGGCAGACGAAAGCCAGATGCGCCTACTGAAAAACCACGTCTTCCGCGCCATGGCCTCCATGACCGACCGGATGGCAGAGGGGGCAGTCGCCCCAGAACCACTGGACCGCGGCCCTGACTGCAGCCCTTGCAATTACTGCGATTTTTCAAAGATTTGTCATGAAAAAAGCGGAGAATTAGAGAGAAATACCCTGAAAAAAACAACATCCAAAGAATTTTGGGCACAACTGGAACAGGAGGATGACCATGGCTGAAATCAAATTGACCCCATCCCAACAAGCCGTGGTTGACCACCGTGGTGGCGCCCTTTTGGTATCGGCGGCGGCTGGCTCCGGCAAGACCAAAGTGCTGGTGGATCGTCTTCTGCGCCAAGTCTGCGACCGGGAGAACCCACGGAACATCCAGGACTTCCTCATCATCACCTACACCAAGGCGGCGGCCTCGGAACTCCAGCAAAAAATCGCCAAAGAATTGGGGAAATTGTTGATAAAAAATCCCCATAATCTCCATTTACAGCGTCAAATGCGATATATTTATGCTGCAGAAATCTCCACCATCCACGCATTTTGTGGCAATCTTCTGCGAAACTACAGCCACGTGCTGGACATCCCCTCCGACTTTCGCATCGGCGAAGATGCAGAGGTGAAACCGCTACTGAAAACCGCCTGGCAGACGGTTTTGGAGCAGGCCTACGAGAACCCCAACCCCGACGTGGTAAACCTGTTGGATAACCTTGGTTACGGTCGAGACGACCGGGGCGTAGAGCGGGCAGTGATGGCTTTGTACAACGGTGCAAATTGTCATGGAAATCCACAAAAATGGATGGATTTATCCTGCGAAAAGTTGGATATTTCCAAATATGATACCACCGACGAAACCCCCTGGGGTGCTTATTTGATGGCTGAATTTCATCGGGATTTGACGGTTTACCGCCAACGCATCATCAAGGCCATGGCGGATTTTGCCGAAGAACCGGCGGTGGTCAAGGCCTATACACCTGCCTTTACAACCCTGCTGAACCAGGTGGAGGAACTGGAAAAAACCATCACTTGGCAGGAGATTTACACCACGCTCCCGGCGGATTTTGGACGGCTTGCTCCAGTGCGAAAATACGAGGACAAGGAGTTTTTGGAACGGCTGAAAAGTGCTCGCGCCGGTTGCATCGATGGCCTGAAAGCCTGGCGGGAAGTCTTCTATGACCAGTCCGCGGCGGTTTTGGCAGATTTGCAACTGTCCGCCTCTGCGTTGCGGGGTGGGTTCCTCCTGACCAAACAGTTGATGCAGGAGTTTGGCCGGCAGAAAAGTTGGAGAAAGCTCCTGGATTTTGGAGATTTGGAACATTTGGCGGTGAAATTGCTGGTGGATAGAGATACCGGCAAGGCCACGGCAGTTGCCCGGGAGGTGTCCCAACGGTACGCCGAAATCCTGGTGGATGAGTACCAGGACAGCAATGAAATCCAGGATTCCATCTTCCATGCCATCTCCAAAAACGGCGAAAACCGGTTTATGGTTGGGGATGTGAAACAATCCATCTACCGATTCCGGCTGGCCGACCCTAACATTTTCTTGAAAAAATACCATTCTTACGCCCAAAGGGACGACGAGTCAGACAAAGCCCCTCGAAAAATCCTATTATCGGAGAATTTCCGCTCCAGAAAAGAGATTTTATCGGCGGTCAACCACGTGTTTTCCACGGTCATGTCCACCCAGGTGGGGGACTTGGACTACACCGATGAAGAAGCCCTTCGCGCCGGTGCCACCTTCCCAGAACCGGAGCGCCCCGCCGTGGAATTACACACCATGGTTCCTCTGAACACCGAGGATAAAAATTGGACGAAGGTGGAGACAGAGGCTGCCTTTGTCGCCGGGCGCATTGCCACCATGATCCAGTCGGAGACTGTGGACGGGGAAAAAATTCAACCCAAAGACATTGTGATTTTGCTCCGTTCCGTGTCCAGTACGGCACCGGTTTATATGGCGGCCTTGGCAAAATTGGGAATCCCCTCCCAAAGCGAGCGTGGGGACAGCATTTTGGACAGTCAAGAGGTGGCGATACTGGTGTCCCTTCTGGAAATCATCGACAATCCCCACCGGGATGTGGCTTTGGTCACCGCTCTGTCCAGTCCCTTGTTTGGATTCACCGCCGACGATTTGGCGACCATCCGCAGTGGCCTCCCCAGAGGGGATTTCTACGAAGCATTGGTGGCAGAGAGCGGGGAAAAAGCCACAGCCTTCCTGAACCAACTGTCCCAGTGGCGGGAGTTGTCCCGCTGGTGCTCTCTGGCAGAGCTGATGCAAATGCTCATAGAGGACACCCGGGCAGAGGGCCTTTTTGGTGCCATGGAAAATGGCAGTCAGCGGGTGGAAAACCTGCGTCTTTTGGTGGAAACCGCCGTGAATTTCGGCGCCATGGGCAACAAATCCCTATACCAATTCTGCCAACACCTTCGCCAGATGGAGGCCATAGGCGGTGGTATTGTCAGGCCGGGAACCGGCGGTCATGGCGTGACCATTATGACCATCCACAAGTCCAAGGGACTGGAGTTCCCCGTAGTATTTCTGTCGGATTTGTCCCACAAAATCAACTTGAAAGACGGGGCGGAACCGGTGGTAACACACCCTGTTTTGTTCGCAAGTAGCAATGTTTTGGACAAAGAAACCATGGTTTCCTACCCAACTTTGGGGAAAAAGGCCATGGCCCACTGGTTACGAGGGGAGACCATCTCCGAGGAACTGCGGGTGCTGTATGTTGCCATGACCCGCCCAAAACAGCGGCTTATTATGACCTATTGCTCCAAATATTTGGAGTCGGAATTGAAGGCCATTGCCCAGGAGACCGCCATGCCGGTGCTTCCGGACTTTGCCCGCCGGGTGAAGAATCAAGGGGCTTGGGTGCTGATGGCAGCCATGAATCGAACGGAGGCGGGAGATTTCTTCGCCCTGGGTGGCTACCCGGCGGAAACGGTGGTTTACGACCATCCATGGCACATCGAACATCACAAGACTTTGCCCCAGGTAACGGCGATTTCCCAGGAAGAACAGGGCATCCAAACCACCGTTATCCTGCCCAGTCCCGAGGAATTGAGCCGGGAATTTGCCTATACCTACCCCCATGCCCAGGCGGTGGAATTGCCCACCAAACTGACCCCCACCCAGTTAAAGGGGCGGATTCTGGACGATGAGGTCATGGAGCAGACCACGAAGCCTTTGGTTGTGAAGCCCCTTCGTCGCCCCCGATTCATCATGGAACAGGGGCTCACCCCCACAGAGCGGGGCACGGCAAACCACTTGTTCCTCCAGTTCGCGCGCTATGCACAATGCACCACCCTGGAAGATGTCCAAGGGGAGATTACCCGGTTGGTTGACCAGGCTTTCCTCACGGCAGAGCAGGGGGAGGCGGTGGAATCGAGGCAAATGGTTGCCCTCTTCCAATCCGACTTTGGACAGGCGATTTTCCAAGCTGAGGAGACGGTGCGCGAATTTAAATTCTCTCTGCTTATGTCGGCGCGGGAGTTTGGCTACGATGCCCAGGAGGAAATCATGCTCCAAGGCGTGGTGGACTGCCTGCTGGTGAACCCTGAGGGACTGACCATCATCGACTTCAAAACCGACTATGTCAGGCCCGGCGGAGAAGCGGAAAAGGCGGGGCGGTATGCAAGCCAGGTGGAGGCCTACGCCCTAGCTCTGTCCCAGATTTATCAACTTCCTGTGGTGCACAAAACAATCTATTTCCTGAAAACATCTCAGTGGGTGGATATGGCGTGATGGCTTGGGTGGACAAAAAATTGCACCGTCTACCTAAAAAATTGTTTGGTTTTCCTTGTGGATATTGCCTAATTTTACGCTGTAGAATGGGCAAAGATTGTAGGGAAAATATTTGAAATTGTGGACTAAAAGTGGTATAGTTTAACTATCATAATAAAGAATTTTTCTCTTTAAGGAGTTTACCATGTATCAAATTAAGACGCTGAATAAAATTGCATCCGTGGGCACCGATATTTTGACCCAACGGAACTGTACCCTGGGGGATGACGTCGCCAATCCACAGGGCATATTGGTGCGTAGCGCCAATATGCACGACTACGACTTCGGCTCCGAACTGGTTGCCATCGCCCGCGCTGGCGCAGGCACCAACAACATCCCTGTCAGCGACTGTGCAGAGCAGGGCATCGTGGTCTTCAACACCCCCGGTGCCAACGCAGAAGCCGTCAAGGAATTGGCAATCTGTGCCCTGCTTATGGCCTCTCGCAACGTGGTGGGCGGTGCCCGCTGGGCTTTTGCCCAACAGGGCAAAGGCACTGAAATCCCCAAGTTGGTTGAAAAGCACAAAAGCGAATTTGTAGGTCCTGAAATCACCGGAAAAACCCTGGGTGTCATCGGTTTGGGCGCAATCGGCGCAAAAATCGCCAATGCCGCCAATGATTTGGGCATGGAAGTCTACGGCTACGACCCCTATCTGTCTGTAGATGCAGCCTGGATGCTATCCCGTGACGTGCAACACGCCGTCAACGTGGATAAAATCTACGAAAAATGTGACTACATCACCATCCACGTTCCCTATATGCCCGCCACCCACCACACCATCAATAGCGAAACCATCGCCATGATGAAGGACGGCGTTCGCATCCTGAACCTGGCTCGTGGCGAATTGGTGGACGACGAGGCCATGAAGGTAGCCCTGGAATCCGGGAAAGTTGCCAAGTACGTCACCGATTTCCCCAACGAAACCATCCTGTCCTGTCCCAACGTGATTCCCATGCCCCACCTGGGTGCCTCTACACCAGAGAGCGAGGACAAATGCGCTGTCATGGCAGCTAAGGAACTCTATGACTACCTGGACAATGGCAACATCAAAAACGCAGTGAATATGCCCAATGTGAACCTGCCCAGAATGGGTGAGGCACGGCTGTGCGTGGTACACAAAAACGTTCCCAAAATGCTAAATAAAATTTTGGAATTTGTGGCAGATCAGAACATCAACGTGGAGCACATGATCAACAAATCCAAAGGGGAATATGCCTACACCATGATGGACGTCAGCTCCAAAATTGACGACACCATCAAAGCCGGCATCGAATCCATGGCAGAAGTTAAAAGAGTCCGCGTGATTTAAAGGAATTTTATCTGCGCTTTGCATCGCTTCACGATGCCATTTTGTGATTTTTCACGAGGAAAATCACAAAATATGCCGTTGCGACGGCAGGTTTATCCGCTTCGCTCAACGTGGAAAGGCACCTAGGTTCCTTTCCACACAGTTCCTCCTGCCTGACCTTAAATCTGTCTACGTTTTACGGCAGACTGTAAAAAAGAAGGCGCTGTACCAAACGCAAATTGCGCCCATAGGGGAGCGCTCTGCTCCTACCGAATGTTGAAAATCTCCACCATTTTACGATAAATGGTGGAGATTTTTAGGTTGCGCGGACAGGGTAGAACCCTGCCCCTACGAGGGTGCGTGTGTTTTTCTATAGCGCCTTTTTTGCTTAGTGGCAGTCGGTGGAGTGGCTGTTTTCGGTTTTGTTCTGTGCCTTGTTTTGGGATTTTTGGTTGCCACAGTTTTGGCTGTTGGTGCTGGCGGTGTTTTTGCTGTTGGCGGTTTGTTGATTTTGCTTTTTCATCATTTCGTCCTCCAAAAGTTGAATTTCGGCGGGTTTCGCCACTGGTAGCTTGCCCGGAACTCTAACTTTTATCCTTGGATTTGAACAGAAGGGATGCCAAGTAGCCGAAGAAGATGGCGGCGGCGATGCCACCAGCGCTTGCCTTCACCCCGCCGGTCAAAATGCCCAGCAGTCCGTCGGAGGCTACGGCCTCCTTGGCGCCTTTTGCCAAATTGTAGCCAAAGCCGGTGAGGGGAATGGTGGCACCGGCACCGGCAAAGTCCACAATATGCTCATAGATGCCCAGTGCCCCCAAAATCGCCCCGCCCACCACGTAGGAGACCAGAATTTTCGCTGGTGTCAGCTTGGTTTTGTCGATTAAAATTTGCCCTAAGGCGCAAAATAAACCGCCCACTAAAAACGCTTTCAAATAGTCCATATCACACCTCCCGTTCCAGGCTGACGGCGTGGCAGATGGCGGGGATGGACTCCCCCTGCATGGTGGACGTGGTGG
>JAWXUJ010000011.1:0-14961 GCA_044432765.1 Eubacteriales bacterium
TCGCCTAGCAACATTATATCATAAATGCAAAGCATTTTGATATAATATGGCATCTTTTGCGGTTCTTTGCGAAGCAAAGGAGCAAAACTGCCATTTAAAATATAATGATTGCGTTAGCAATATTATATCACATGGAACAAAAAAGTCAACCAATCAGCCACAAACACTGCAAAGGGGACGCTGTACAAAAAAGTAACCTGGTAGGGGCAGGGTTCTACTCTGCCCTGCTAGATGCAAAATCACCACCATTTGTTTTAAAATGGTGGTGATTTTCAACCATAGGGAGGCGCGAAGCCCCCTCTATGTGCTCAAGACTTTTCCAATAAAACCACTGTCTCCACATGGGCGCAGCGGGGGAATAAGTCGTAGGCGTGGGCTTTTTTCAGGGTGTAGCCCTTGTATGCCAGGAGGGCGACATCCCGCGCCAGGGTGGCGGGGTCGCAGGAGACGTAGACCAGGCGGTCGGGGGACATGGTGGCGATGGCCTGGATAACGTCGGGGGACAGGCCTTTTCGGGGTGGGTCGACCACGATGACTTTTGGTTGGATTTCGTCGGCAGCCAGTTTTTGGGCGGCTTCACCGGCATCGGCGCAGATGAATTTCACGTTGTCCACGCCGTTGTTTTCTGCGTTGACACGAGCGTCCAAAATGGCGGGCTCCACAACCTCCACACCGATGACCTGACCGGCCTCTTTCGCCATGGCTAGGGTGATGGTGCCGGCGCCACAGTAGAGATCCAGGGCAGTGTCCTCTTTGGTCAGTTGGGCGTATTCCAAGGCTTTTTCGTATAAACGCTCTGCTTGGTCCCGGTTGATTTGGAAGAAACTCTTGGCAGAGACACGGAAGGTGTTGCCACAAAGTTCCTCTTCGATGAAGCCATCGCCAAAAATGACCCGGACTTCGTCTCCAAGGATTACGTTGGTTTTCTTGGGTTGAATCACCTGGACGACGGTGCGGATGGAGGGGACGTCGGCCTGCAAACGCTCCACCAAATCTTGGGCTTTTGGCATTTGTTCGCCAAGGGTGACGATACATAGGAGGACATCGCCGGTTTTTTGGGCGGTGCGGACGTAGATGTGACGGACACAGCCCACGTGCTTTTCTTCGTTGTAGGCGGGGATGTTCCAACGGCGCATCCATTGGACGGCGATTTTTTCAACTTGGGCGGTGACATCCGGCTGAATCAGGCATTTTTCCACGGGGATGACCTTGTGGGTGCCAGCTTGATAGAACCCTGCCTCCACTCCATTTTTGCCCTTGGTTACCGGGAATTGGGCTTTGTTTCGGTAGGCCAGCATGGTCTCCGCGCCGGTAATCTCCACATTTTCCAAGGATTGTCCGCCAATTCGGTTAAGGGCTTCGCAGACACGATTGGATTTCAGGCGCAGTTCCTCCCGATAGTTCATGTGCCAAAAATCACAACCGCCACAGCGTTTGCCGATGGTGCAAAGCCGGTTGACCCGGTTGGGGGACACGGTTTCCAGTTGAATAAGGGTGCCGTAGGCAAATCGTTTGCCCACGTGATCAATTTTGATTTGCGCGACTTCGCCAACGATGACATCTTTGACGAAAATCGCTTGACCGTCAATCCGGGCGACCCCGGCGCCCTCGGCGGTGTAGCCTGTGATTTCTACTGTGTGTGTTTCATTTTTACGAACCATGTTTGGTTCCTTTCTAAATGTTTCACGTGAAACATTGTTTTTTTATTTTAAGGCTTCCGGCAGGTTTTCCCAAGGAATTATAATGGAAAAGCCCACACCTAGCCCCAGTTGATTGTGTTGAAAATAGACAGAAAGTCCATCTTCGGTGATGAAAAACTGGTCCAAATCCAGTTGGCTGGTGACGGCATCCCGCCAGTTATCGTCCCGGAGGGACAGTTGAGAGGAAAGCTCGTCATCGTTGGCGATAAAGTCCAGAATATAGTCCAAAATTCCCTGACGGTATGCAGATTCCTCCTGCCCAAATAGGTAATCTAAGGTGACCAATCCGCCATTTTCCAGGGAAAAAGTCTCGGAATAGTAGTAAGTCTCCTGGGTGGGTGCTTCGGCGGTGCGGAGGAAAGAAACCATGGTGTCGCTGAGATAAACCACATTGCAATCCCAGGCGTAGACAAAATCCCCATCCCAAGCCAAGGATTCTAGCTGATAGACGGCCTCATTCTCCGCATAGCTAACGTATTTTTCGGTCAGATTATCATAGTATGCGCTAAGAATTTCCACAGATTCCTCCGGGAAATCTTCAAAAACCGGAGTTTCAATGGCGTAGGTCAGACCATAGCCCTGATATTCGGCACTGCCTTCAACGGTTTCGGTAAAAACCTGGGGGGCAGATGGCTCGTCTGTAGCCTCTGGAATCGCATCAACCACAGGTTCGTCCACAATCTCCAGTTCTGTCGGCTCAACAACAATAATTTCCTCGGGGATATTCACAGATTCATCGATTAACTCGTCGCTCCCACTGCAAGCGGTCAGGAAAAAAACTAAAAAACAGGCCAAAAACCAAACAAATTTCTTCATAGGCAACTTCCTTTCATACTATATCATACCATAAAAAACCCCATTGGTAAATAGTTGCGAAAAGTTAATTTTTCGTGTATACTAAAGGAAAGGAGCGGTGAATATGGATATGAAAAATTGTAATTTGTGCCCGAGAAATTGCGGAGTTGACCGGCTGGCAGGCGGGCTGGGCTACTGCCGGATGCCCGGTCAGTTGACTGTCGCCCACGCAGACCTCCACCACTGGGAGGAGCCGGTAATCTCCGGGAATTTCGGCAGTGGAACCGTCTTTTTCACCGGCTGTGGCCTGGGCTGTATCTACTGCCAAAACCAAGAAATTTCCTTGGAAAACGCAGGAACGGCAATCACCCCAGAAAAACTGCGATCACTGTTTCTCCAACTAATCGACGATGGCGCCGAGAACATCAACCTTGTCACAGCAACCCAATTTCTTCCGTGGATTATGCCGGCTTTATCCCCAAAACTCCCGGTGCCGGTGGTCTACAACTGCGGCGGCTACGAGTCGGTTAAAACACTGAAAAGTCTTGAAGGATTGGTGGATATCTACCTGCCAGACCTGAAATATATGGATAAATCCTTGAGCAAAAAATTGAGTAACGCGCCTGACTACCCAGAAGTCGCAACCGCAGCGATTTTAGAAATGTACCGCCAAACCGGAGACTTTATTCTGGATGAGGGGTTGATGAAAAAAGGCGTCCTCATTCGCCATCTGATTTTACCGGGAGAAACAGGAAATTCTCTGGACGTTCTGGACTGGATTAGCGGTAATTTCAAGGGAAATCATGTGCTTTTCTCCCTGATGGCCCAATACGTCCCCCATGGAAAGGCCAAGGATTTTCCACCACTAGACCGGCCTATAACAGAAGAAGAGTACGCCGCCGTGGTCAGTTGGGCGGAGATTTCCGGTCTTCACCAAGGATTTATCCAAGAACGAACCGCAGCAAGCGACCAATATCTACCTCGATTTAATATGGTGTAGTTTGCTGTATGCCCAACGACAGAGGGGCAGAGCTATGCTCTGCCCCGTGAGAATCACAGTGCCCAAAAAGCAAAATTTGAAAACAAATGTTTGATTTTTGGGCAAAAGTGTGGTATAATCCCTATAAGAGGTGATAGAATGCCACGTAAAAGTAATAAAACCCAAGAAGTTCTCTCATTTTTGCAAGAATTTATGGTTGAAAAGGGTTACGGTCCATCCGTTCGTGAAATATGTCAAGGGGTGAACCTAAAATCCTCGGCGACGGTTCACTACCATCTGAAAAAGCTCCAGGAAAGTGGCGCAATCGCCATGGATGCCTGCAAAAACCGGACAATTACCCTGCAAAATATTGAGGAATCCCTCCCCCGATTTCCATCCATCCCACTGATTGGCGTGGTCACCGCAGGTGTGCCCATTTTGGCGGTGGAACAGGTGGAGGGCTACATCCCCTGGGATGGCGACGATGGTTGCTTCGCACTCCGGGTGCGTGGCGATTCCATGATCAATGCCGGGATTTTAAGCGGCGATTTGGTGGTGGTTCACCCCCAAAATACCGCCAACCACGGCGATATCGTGGTGGCACTCCTGGACGACGAGGCGACAGTCAAACGTCTTTGTCTGGGAGAAAATCGGGTTTGGCTCATGCCAGAAAACGAAAATTTTTCGCCCATTGATGGCACCGAAGCCACGATTTTGGGAAAAGTTCAAGGATTAACCAGAAAACTTTGAGAAAAAAACAATGTTTCACGTGAAACATTTTTGAAATTTGGGTTGCTATTTTCCATCCAATTTAGTATAATAACAAGGCACAACGGCTGATATAGCCAGAGAACCGACGTGAAAGGAGCCGACATGGGTACCATTATTTCCTTTGCCAACCAAAAAGGCGGTGTGGGCAAGACCACGACCACCGTGAACTTAACAGCTGCCCTGAAATTGGCAGGAAAAAAAGTCCTGCTCTGCGACTTTGACCCACAGGCCAACGCCACGTCCGGCATGGGCATTCCAAAAGCAGAGGTGAAAATCAGCTCTTACGATGTGGTCATCGGCAATGTTGACCCCAAAGATGCGGTGGTTTCCACGGATTTTGGGGACGTTATCCCCTCATCTGCCGCACTGTCTGGCGCGGGCATCGAGCTGGTCATGGAGGAAAATCGGGAATATAAGTTGAAAAATGCCCTGGATCAGCTCCGGGACGACTACGATTACATCCTGATTGACTGCCCTCCTTCCCTGGAAATGTTGACACTCAACGCACTCTGCGCCGCTGAGAAAATCATCATCCCCGTCCAGTGTGAATACTATGCCCTGGAAGGCCTCCGGGATTTGATGGCAACACTTCGAGCAATCAAGCAGCGGATGAACCCTTCCCTGGAAATTATGGGAATGTTGCTGACCATGTTCGACAGTCGCACCAACCTGTCCGCCCAGGTGTCCGAGGAGGTACGGCGCCATTTCCCAGGCAAATCCTTCACCACAGTTATCCCTAGAAATGTTCGACTTTCCGAGGCACCAAGCCACGGATTGCCGATTATGGCATATGATAAGTTCAGCCGGGGCGCCGAAAGCTACCTGGCCTTGGCTGAAGAATTTTTGGAAAGGTAGGCATTGCTATGGCCACAACCAAAGGTTTGGGCAAGGGATTGGGCGCGCTGTTCGGGGATTTGCCCCAACCTGGCGCCGAGACCGAGGAAATTCACAAATTGCCCATTGTAAAAATTGAGCCAAACCCCAACCAACCACGACGTGATTTCGACACAGAAGCCTTGGAAAGTCTGTCGGAGTCCATCGCAACCCATGGGTTGATTCAGCCTCTCACCGTCCGGGCGACAGGCAACGGATTCTACCAAATCATCGCCGGTGAGCGCCGTTGGCGCGCATCCCGCATGGCGGGGCTGACGGAACTGCCTGTTGTGGTGGTGGAGGCCGACGACCAAAAAACCATGGAGCTTGCCATGGTGGAAAACCTTCAGCGGGAGGATTTGAACCCGGTGGAAGAGGCTTTGGGCTACAAAGCCCTGATGGAGGAATACGGCTTGACTCAGGAGATTGCCGCGGAAAAGGTGGGAAAATCTCGACCAGCCGTGGCCAACAGCTTGCGCTTGCTGTCCCTCCCCCAAGAGATTTTGGACATGATTGCCCAGGAAAAAATCTCAGCAGGCCACGGCAGAGCCATTTTGACCGTGACCTCCCCCAAAAAACAGATTGCGGCGGCGCAAAAAATTTCCGCCCTGGAGCTATCCGTGCGCCAAGCGGAATTGATGTGCAAAAGTATGGCAAAGGAAATCCAGATTCCCACCCCATGCGCCGACCTGAAAATTGACTACCTGGCTGAATGCGAAAAAACCTTGTCCAAGCAGCTGGGACGAGGCGTAAAAATCACCAACGGCAAGCGAAAAGGCAAGCTGGATTTGGAATTTTACGGCCCGGAAGATTTGCAATTACTGCTGGAATGTCTTGAAAATCTTGAAGCGAGAGAGGTATCCAAGCGATGAGCAACCCACCCGAAGAAAAAAAGAAGGATGCGCCCTTGGACGAGAAACGAAAAAACGCGGTCATGCGGTACATTTTCATCCTGTTCGCTGTGGCGTTCTTGCTGATTTTGCTGACCTATTTTATCCAACTGCGAGACTCAAACCAAACCATCTCCGACCTGGCACAATCCAGTGCCAGCGCCATGCAAAATGCGGAAAAACTCCAGGATGACAACCGGCTTTTGGCGACGCTCACCGATGACATGGAGCAGGAGTTGGAGGATTTGACCGCGCAATCGGCAACGGAAATCCAGGAACTTAGCAGCCAACTGGCCTTGAAAAATAGCCAAGTGGAAGCCCTTATCACCGACGTGGAACTCCTGGAAGCAATGACCAAGGATACCTTGCGAATCTACGAAGCCTTACTCAGCGCCGAAAATGCCTTGAGCCGTGGCGACATTGCCGGGGCCAAGGAATATCTCCCCTCTTTGGGGGAAAGCGCATCCTATTTGGGCAACGAAGGCGTCGCCCGCTATGAAAACCTGTTGGTCGCCATCGAACTGGCGGAAACTGCAAATGAAGAAGAAATCCCTGAATAAATCTGTATTATAATGTAGGAGTGACCATCGTGATTGACATTAAACGAATCAAAGACGACCCCGCCGGTGTAAAAGCTGGCTACCACGCCAAAGAAATCGACTGCGACGCCCAAGTGGATCGCATTCTTGAGCTGGATGTATCCCGCCGGGAACTGATTGCCTCCACTGAAGTGAAAAAGGCCGAGCAAAACAAGGTCTCCAAGGACATCCCCCGCCTGAAAAAAGCCGGTGAGGACGTGGCTCCCATTTTCGCAAAAATGACCGAGTTGAAGGCTGAAATCTCCAAAAACGACAAGGATTTGTCCGAAATCGAAGGCGAATATCGCACCTTGATGTTGGGTCTGCCAAACCTGCCCGACAGCGATTTGGTGCCTGGTGGCAAAGAGGGCAATGAACCCCTGCGCTACATCGGCGACATCCAAAAATTCGATTTTGCACCACAACATCACGTGGATCTCTGCACCAACCTGGGACTCATCGACTACGAACGTGGCACAAAATTGGCCGGCTCCGGCTTCTGGATTTACAAGGGTTTGGGCGCACAACTGGAATGGGCGCTCCTGAATTATTTCATGGAATGTCACATGGCTGACGGCTACGAAATGGTCATGTTGCCCCATATGCTGGAGTACGTCTGTGGCGAAACCGCCGGTCAATTCCCCAAATTTGCCGACGAAGTCTACAAAATCGAGAACCCAACCGACGACCGGATGCACTTCATGCTCCCCACCGCCGAGACCGCACTGGCCTCTTTGCACCGGGATGAAATCATGACCGAAGCCGATTTGCCCAAGAAATATTTTGCATACACTCCCTGCTTCCGTCGGGAAGCCGGTTCCCACCGTGCCGATGAGCGAGGCATGGTTCGTGGTCACCAATTCAACAAAATCGAAATGTTCCAATACACCAAGCCCGAGGATTCCGACGCAGCATTCGGCGAATTGGTGGAAAAAGCAGAACGTTTGGTCAAGGATTTGGGCTTCCACTTCCGCACAGTCAAGCTGGCTGCCGGCGATTGCTCTGCATCCATGGCCCGCACCTACGACATCGAAATCCAAATCCCATCCATGAACGGCTACAAGGAAGTCTCCTCCGTGTCCAATGCCCGGGACTACCAAGCCCGCCGCGGCAACATCCGTTTCCGTCGCGACGGTAGTAAAAAAGTGGAATTTGCCCACACCCTCAACGGCTCCGGCCTGGCAACTTCCCGGATTTTCCCCGCCATGGTGGAACAAAACCAAAGAGCCGATGGCTCCGTGGTCATTCCAGAACCCCTGCGTAAGTACATGGGTGGCATGGAAATCATTGAAAAGAAATAAAAACCCAAAAAAGGCCGTTTCCTGGTGGAAACGGCCTTTTTTACACCCATTCTATGGGATTTTCACCATGTTCTGTGAGGAAGTGGTTAATTTGGGAGAAGGGTTTGCTGCCAAAAAATCCCCGGTAGGAAGACAGTGGGCTGGGGTGTGGTGATTGGAGAATCAGCCGAGGATGGATAGAATTGCTTGCCAACTTTGCCTTTTTTTGGGCAGATGCTCCCCAGAGGACGAAGGCCACTGGCTGCGGAAAACCCTGGATTTCCTCCAAAATTCGGTCGGTGAAAGACTGCCAACCAAAATCCTTGTGGCTGTTGGCGCGCCCCGCCTCCACGGTGAGGACTGGGTTGAGGAGCAAAACCCCCTGCTCTGCCCAGTGTGTCAAATCGCCGTGGGCGGGGGCTTCTACATCTAAATCGTCCATCATTTCCCGGAAAATATTGCGGAGCGACGGTGGAAAAGGTAGGTCTTTTGTGACGGAAAAGGCCAGGCCGTTGGCCTGATTTGCGCCGTGGTATGGGTCCTGCCCCAGGATGACCACCCGCACGGAATCCGGCTGGGTTAGGGACAATCCGCGGAAAACTAGCCCTTTCGGTGGGTAGACGGTGGCAGTTTTTCGGGAGTTTTCCACATATCCACAGAGTTTTCCCCAGGCATCGGTGGAAAAATAGTCCTCCAAAAGGGAGCGCCAAACGCCCAAAATGCTGTAATCCATAGAAAACACCTCCTGTTTGCTTACCAAAAAGTATATCAGAAAATCCACCAAAAAGCAAGTCATGATCCTTGATAGCAGGCGGTCAATTCCAGGATGCCCTGCCCCAAAATCACCGCCGAGGCCATGGCCTCATCCAAGGTGTTGCCATGGGAGCCGATTTCCACAAGGATGTTGGCGAGGGTTGCATGTTGGTTGAAACGCTCTGTTCGCAGGTTGACTGGGCGGGCGTAATCATCGTAATTTTCCAGGAAAACCGCCTGTAATTGGAGGGCAAAGGCGAAATTTTCCACCCAATCCGGGTAGTATAGTCCGCCCTGGTCGGTGCCGACTACTAGCATCATTTTGGCGATGTCCTCGCCGTCAATCTGGGTGGTGTAGGCCATGGGCAGGCCGTTTCCATCCACGGCCCCGTCCCGGTGAACGTCGATGACCATGGTGATGGAGGGGTACTTTTCCAACCAATATTCCATGGTGACCAGTGCGTTGGCGTAGGAACTGTTATAGTCCGGGTAGTCGTGGACGGTCTGGTCGTGGATGACGGACAGACCGCCGGCTTCAAGGGTTTCCGCCAAAACCTCCCCGACACGCACCATATTGTTGGCGGAATCTTGGGTGCGGGCGGTGTCGGACTCCTCGTATTCCCAACCGGCGGTCTGGGCGTAGGCCTCGCAGGTGTGGCTGTGGAGAATCAAAACCGTGGGGGCGTCTCCGCTGAAATCCAGACCCAAATCCTGGTTGAGTAGGGGCAGAATTTCACCGGTGTACTGGCCTGTCCCGCCGATTTCCATATCATCGGCCTGGGCTTGGGTGTAGATGGGGTGTTCTGGTGTCTCCTCTGGCTCTGCTTCCAAAATCACGTCCACCGGAGGCGCTTCCACCGGCTCAGCTTGCGGTTGGGGCTTGGTTTCAATGACCAAGGGGGCAAATTCCAGGACTTCCACGGGCTGAAAATCCCTAAAAGTCCCGGTCTCCAGGAAAAAAAGAGCGGTCATCACCTGCTGGGCATCTGGCAAGCTGTCGCCCAATCCCCAGGCTAGCAATCGCACCGCCATCGCAACGCCCAACATCCACCGGCAAGTCCACTTAATCTGTCGTTTGTACTGCGTCATCCCATCACCTCTTGGGACAACCTATGAAAAAAATTAAAACCGTAGAACAGACTTGCCCTTTTGGGGCAAACTTGATATAATGGTAATAGAAAAATGGTGGAAGGGTGGGGTGTTTGATTGAAAAATTACGCGAAGCTGTTGTATCGCAGAGGCGTCGTGGTCGGCATTTGCATTTTACTCCAGCTGATTTTTTTCATGGTAATGGTGAAATATTTAACGGAATATCATCAGTATTTCGGACCATTTATGACGGTTTTGGCGGTGATAACTCTGCCATTTATCCTGTCCGGTCAGACGGACCCGTCCTATAAAATCGCCTGGATCATTCCGATTTGCATTGCGCCTATCTTCGGCATTGCCTTTTATTTGCTCTTCGGCGGGAACCGATTATCCAAACGACTGCGCCGAAAAATGCAGACCGTGGAACAGGTGCAGAGGGACAATTTGAAGCAAAATCCACAGGTTCTCCAGGCGCAAAAACTGGCCGACGGTGACGGCGCAACCCAATCCCGCTATATGTTGGACTGGGCCCTGTGCCCCATTTACAACAACACCGCCACGGCCTACTACCCTAGCGGGGAGGCCGCCATGGAGGATATGCTCTCTGCCATTGACAAGGCTGAAAAGTACGTTTTTTTGGAATATTTCATTGTGGAAGACGGAAAATTCTGGGGCGAGATTTTAAAAAGGTTGAAAAAAAAGGCTGCCGCCGGGTTGGACGTCCGGGTGCTTTATGACGACCTTGGCTGTGTGTTCACCCTCCCCGCCGGCTACTACAAACGGCTGGAGGCCGTGGGCATCAAAGCCGCCCCCTTCAACCCCTTCGTCCCCATCCTGTCCGCTCGGCTCAACAACCGGGACCACCGAAAGTTCCTCATTGTGGACGGTTTGGTGGGCTTCACCGGTGGCATCAACCTGGCTGATGAGTACATCAACCAGGCCAGCCGGTTCGGTTATTGGAAAGACTGCGTTATCCGTTTGGATGGCGAAGCCGCCTGGTCCATGACGGTCATGTTCCTGTCCATGTGGGACTACGTCCGGCAACAGCGGGAAACCCTGTCCAAATTCCGCCCCCACTACGACATTCCAACCGGTCATTTGGGCTACGTCCAACCTTTCTGCGACACGCCCTTGGACAACGAACCGGTGGGCGAAACGGTCTATTTCAACATGATCACCAAGGCGAAAAAATCGGTGTACATCATGACACCCTACCTGATCATCAGCGACAAAATGATCAGCGCACTGTCCATCGCCGCCAAAAATGGGGTGGATGTCCGCATCATCGCCCCCGGTGTGCCGGACAAAAAAATTGTCTATGCCGCCACCAGAGGGCACTACCATCCCCTGCTCCAGAGCGGTGTGAAAATCTACGAATTCACCCCTGGATTCCTCCACGGCAAAGTGGTGGCAGTGGACGGAAAATGGGCGGTGGTCGGAACAATCAACTTTGATTTTCGCAGTTTGTATCTCCATTTTGAAAACGGCATATGGCTACAAAATGCCGGTTGCATGGCAGACATCCTGGAGGATTTCAAGAAAACCTTCCCACAATGCCGGCGTATAACTCCGCAAGACGAGCGAGCAACCACGATTTTTACGCGGGTTTATCGTATGTTTTTGCGTATTTTTGCGCCACTAATGTGACTTTATAGAAAGAAAAGAGGCAACCAATGGGCGAGCATGATGGACACAGAGGACGGCTGAAAAAGCGATTTTTAGAGACTGGGCTATCAGGTTTTGACGACGTGACTACCCTGGAACTCTACTTGACCTATGCCATTCCGCGGCAGGACACACGGAAAATTGCGAAAAATTTAATTGAAAAATTCGGGGATTTGGCCACCGTCATGGAGGCACCACTGGAGCTTTTGGAGCAGGTGGAGGGCATCGGTCGCTCTGCCGCAACCTTGCTTTTGCTCTGCCATCAAATCCAAAAACGACACCTGATTCAGCGGGCAACATTTCACAAGTTCCTCACATCAACGGGGCAATGCGGCGAGTATTTGGTACCTTATTTCTTCGGCCTGCGGGACGAGGTGGTCTATCTCCTTTGCCTGGATTCCAAGTGCATGGTTCTGGATTGCCGGATGATTTTCCAAGGGGGCATCAACACCGCCAGCGTTTCCGTGCGAAAAATCGTGGAACTGGCGGTGGCTTGCAACGCCACATCGGTGGTGCTTTCCCACAACCACACCAACGGCGTGGCTCTCCCCTCTTTGGAGGACAAGCGGACAACGGCAACCTTGCGTACCGCGTTGACGGCAGTTGGCATAGAGCTGGCAGACCACATCATCGTCGCCGGTGAAGACTTCGTTTCCATGGCAGACAGCGGATTTTTCAAAGACAATTACCTGATGCCGTAACATGATATAAAAAAGCAGGTGGTTCTAAACCACCTGCTTTTTTGATATGCTATTACAAAATGGGAATTGCGCCCAGGATGGCGAAGCCTTGTTCTGCCAGCGCATCCAGTGATTTTTTGTTCATTGGCGCGGTGACCAAACCCAGTTGACCATCCATGGTGCCGACGATTTCGCAACCGGCAAAGACCATTTTTGCGGCGCCTTCTGCGGCGGCGGTGCGGACAAACCAACGGTTTTCCACGTCCTCAAATGGGACGACTTGACCGTCTTCGGCGGCCTTCCAGTCGAAGTGACGGCGCTGTGTTTGGTGCAGAGCGCAGTCCAGCAGATCGCCGACCACGGCGCTGGCGGTTGGCAATTTACCGGCGCCAGGTCCGTAGAACATGACTTCGCCAACGGCGTTACCGCGCACCATAACGGCGTTGTTCACGTCGTCCACGGTGGACAGTGGCACGGATGCAGGGATGAAATGGGGGGCAACATAGATGACGATTTTGTCTTCCACGGTGCAGTAGGTTCTGCCAAGCAATTTGACAGACATTCCTAATTTGTTGGCAAAAGCAACGTCAAGTGCGGAAATTTGGGAGATTCCTTTGGTATAAATCAGGTTTTCTTGAACATGGACACCAAAGGCCAACGCGGCAAGGATGCAGATTTTACGGCAGGCATCGATGCCCTCCACGTCTGCGGTGGGGTCGGCTTCGGCGTAACCCAGTTTTTGCGCCAAGGCCAAAACGTCGTCATAGGCGGCGTTTTCTTGGAACATTTTGGTCAACATAAAGTTGGTGGTACCGTTCAAAATCCCGCAGACTTCTTGCATTTGGTTGCCACCCAGGCAGAAGGTCAGGGGGCGCAGGACAGGGATGCCACCGCCGACGCTGGCTTCAAAGAGGAAGTTGACCTTTTTTTCGGCGGCGATTGCCATCAGCTCGGTGCCGTGGGCGGCGACCAGGGCTTTGTTGGAGGTGACAACGTGCTTGCCAGCCTGCAAACTACGGCGGACGAAGTCCAGGGCGACACCGGTGCCACCGATGCATTCGGCGACCAGATTGACTTCAGCATCGGCTTCGATGACGGCGAAATCTTTGATCAGATAGGGGGTGTAGGGGTTTTCGGGGAAATCCCGGTTGTCCAGGATGTATTTAAGGGCGACGGCTTCGCCGGCCTTGTTTTCCAGCTGTGCGCCGTTGGTCATCAAGACTTCGGCAACGCCGGAACCGACGGTACCGAACCCTAAAACTGCAACTTTTGACATGATAAATCCTCCAATTAGTCGTTGTTTGCGGCAGAAAATACCGCTTTCATATCTTCAAAATCCAACACCTTAAAGGTGCCGATGGTTCTGGTTTTTTGGAAACTGCAACGGAGTGCCAAGTCTTCGATGCCGGCTTCGTCTTGCTTGCCCACCAGTTGTGGCAGATTGACCGGCATACCCAGGGACAGGAAGAACCGCTCGGTGGCATCGATGGCGGCCAGGCCGTCAGCCATGTTCCACACATTTTCAGCGTATTGATGGAATCGCATTGGGTTTACAGGGTAGACATAACGTGCCCAACTTGACCAGATGGAGGCCAGGCAAGCGCCGTGGGCTTTGTCGAACTTTCCACCGATGGCCTGGGAGAATTGGTGGGGCGCAAAGTCCTTGTTTCCCCCCAAACCGGTGAGACCGTTGTGAGAGACGCTACCCGCCCACATGATTTCGCTCATGGCGTGGACATCGGTGGGGTCGTCCATGAATTTCTTGCCCTTTGCCACTAGCACCCGCAGGAGGGCTTCGGCAAATTGGTCGGTCAATTCGTTGTCAGAGATGGGGTTGAAGTAGCGGTCTAGGGTGTGCATCATAATGTCGGTGATGCCACAGGCCACCTGATATTTTGGGAGAGAAAGTGCCAATTTTGGCTCCATAACGGCGAAAACTGGCCGATTAAATTGAGTAGAAAGTCCCTTTTTGAAGCCGATGGAAGTGTCAGTCAGCACAGCAGAATCGCTGGTTTCACTGCCTGCGGCGGGGATGGTCAGCACGGTGCCAACCGGTGTGGTGGCGGTGACAGGCTGTTTTGCCAGCCAAAAATCCCAGATATCTACCTGTGGATTGGCGACACCGTGGGCGATGGCCTTGGCGGTATCGATGACGCTACCGCCACCCACTGCCAGAATAAAGTCGGCTCCCATGGCGATGGCTTTTTCCACACCAAGCCGGGCGTGTGATAAAGTAGGATTGGGTTGAACACCACCAAATATTTCAAAAATAATGTCTTTTGTTTCTAAATCGGCGGTTATTTTCTCTAAAAGTCCGGATTTTACAGCACTGCCGCCACCGTAGACCACAAAGACCCGGGAACCGCCGTGGGACTGCACCAAGTCGGCAGTTTTGTCGGTTGCGTTTTCCCCAAACACCACTTCCGTGGGCACACAATATACAAAATTACGCATAATTTTAGCTCCTTACTGTATGATAAAAAAGTTTACATAATACTTTACAAAAAATTATCCTGCAATGATATCGGCCTTGACCACACCGGATTGCTCGTTGATCTGTTTGAGAAACTCCTCAACGGGGCATAACAAATCTGTGGTGTCCGAGGAGATGGTGACGGCTGCACAACTGCCGGAGGGGATGGATTGGTTCACTGTCAAAATATTGGCACCATTTGTGGCGAAAATATTCATGATTTGCGATAAAATACCGGCTTTATCCAACAAAGTCAGCTGAAATGTGATGATTCTGCCAGCCATCAGATTTTGGAATGGGGAGATACAATCCCGGTATTTGTAGAAGGCACTGCGGCTGATGTCCACGGCGGTTGTGGCGTCGTAGACCGTTTCTGCTTCGCCGACCTCCAACATTCGCTTGGCCTCAGCGACACGCAAAAATACGTCCGGCAAG
>JAWXUJ010000012.1:0-14931 GCA_044432765.1 Eubacteriales bacterium
CCGCTGTAGTGGCGGGCTTTTGTGGCGATGTATTGGAGGCAGGTGCGGGCTTCGTAGCCGGATTCGATGGATTGTTCCACAGATTGGTAGCTTTGGGCGCCGAGAATCAGCACCATCAGTACGGCGCCTGCAAAGACACCGAACAGGAGGAAGGAGAAGACTCCGTCCAAAGTTCGTCCGTTTTTCATGGGCGCACCTCCATTACGGTCACATCGGGCATGATGTTGGAGGCGAAGACCACATATTGCACATAATACTTGCTCTCGTCAATGGAGAGGCCGTAGTTGGTTTTTAGGTAGTCCAAGTCGGCGGGATAGATGCCCTCGATGGCGTAGCAACTGACGATGGAACGGCGGATGCTGTCTTGGGCAATCCGCAGGCCTTCGGCATCGCTTTCCGCTTGGGCAGTGTGGAGACCGACCACCAAAATCACCAAAATGGCCAGGAACAGCCCCAGTGACAAAATGTGCTCTTTGAAAAACAGGTAGATTCCTCTTGACCAGTTTTGTAGCTTCATAGGCTCACCCCAGTGCGGTCATAATGCTGGCAAGGGGCAACATGACAGACAGCAATACAACACCCACCATCACAGACATGACCATGACCAAGGTTGGTTCCAGATTGCCCACATGGCGGTCGATGTCGTCTTGGGCGGACAGGTCGCAACGGCGGGCGATGTCTTCCATCACCACATCCATGGAGCCTGTTTTGGTGCCCACTTCCAGCATCCGGCAATAGAGACCGGAGAAGACACCCTCTTTCCCCAGGGCTTGTGCCAAACTGTCGCCCTGCTCCATGGTTTTGGCGCATTGGGTCAGTTTTTGGGACAGGCCGGGGTGCTGGGTCAGGTCGGCGGCCATGGTGATGGAGGTGTCCATATCCAGGCCACTTTGGAGGGCCATTGCCAGGACAGAGGCCAGCTTGGACAGGGCAACGGCAAAGCCCAATTTTTTGGACAGGAGAATCCGTTGCTCATCCCGGTGGGCGAAGTGGGCGAAGGCCACGGCGCCGATGACCACCAGAGCCACCACAATCATTGCGCCAATCCAGTTGGCCTTCAGGAAGATGCCGAAGTCCAGAATCAGGGCACCCAGGCCGGTTAAGGTGCCACCCAGTTGGGCATAGACATCCCGGAACATAGGCAGGACTTCCACAATGAGCACCACCAAAACAGCGGTGAGCATGGTCAGGAGCATGACGGGGTAGAACACGGCTCTGCGGACGTTTTGTTCCAGCAGTTCTTGCCGTTGGTAGTGGGCGACCAGGGCATTTAGGCCACGGTCTAGGTTGCCGGTCTGTTCACCGGCACCAATCATATCCACCATATAGGTGGGAAATTGTCCGGTTTTTTCCAGGGATTCTTTCAGGCCTTGGCCTTGGTTTAGACTGGAGGCCACCTCTTCCAGAATGTGGCGGGTGGTTTGGTCTTCTTCGCCTTGGCAAAGCATTTCCACACCCTCTGCCAAGGAAATCCCAGCTTGCAACACAAGATAGAGTTCCATGCAAAAGGAGGAGATATAAGAGGATTGTAAGCTCTTTTGTTTCATATTTGTGTACTCCTTCCCTATTTTACTCTATTATAAGGGAAAAACAGGAAAAATGCAACATATTTTCCGCAAAAATACAGCCCTATTTTATTTGTGGGAGAGCAGACAAAAAACGCGCCGTGAAAACCGGCACCCTGTGGGGAAGGACGGTGGTTTTTCACGGCGCGATAGAGCGGGTTATGGTGCGTTTTTGTCCAGGAGGATGACGGAGATGTTGTAGGTTTCACCCTGGTGGTAGACGGTCAGGGGGAAGCTGTCTCCGGGGGCGAAGTCCTCCATGGCGGATTCCAGTTGGTCTGTGGTGGTGACTTGGTAGCCGTTGGCACCGATGATCAGGTCGCCAGGCCCCAATCCTTGGGCGGCGGCATCGCTGGAGGGGTCCACGTAGGTGACATAGATGCCGTCGGGGAGGCGGTAGTAGACCCGGACGGAGGCGGGGAGATTTTCCCCGGTGATGCCCACGGCGGGTTGGCCTGCCACATAGCCCTGGGTAATCAGCTCGTCGATGATGGGCTTGGCATTGGCGATGGGAATGGCGAAGCCCAGGCCTTCCACGGTGGTGGCGGTGTATTGGCTGGCGATTTTCATGGCATTGATGCCGATGACCTGGCCTTGGTCGTTGATCAGGGGGCCGCCGGAGTTGCCGGAGTTCAGGGCGGCGTTGGTCTGGAGCAGGGTCATGGAGTCCTCGTCCAGATTTCGGTTGATGGCGGAGATGATGCCGTCGGTCATGGTGCCGCGGAGCTTGATGCCCAGAGGGTCGCCGATGGCCACCACTGCGTCACCCACCGCCACGGAGTCGGAGTCGCCGAACTGGGCGGGGGTCAGGTCATCGTAGGTCACCTTCAAAACCGCCAGGTCGCTGTCCTCGTCGGAGCCGACGATGGAAGCGGTGAGCAGGGTGTCGTCATAGAGGATGATTTCCACATCGTAAGCGTCGTCGATGACATGGTGGTTGGTGATGATATAGCCCTCTTCGCTCATGACGATGCCGGTGCCGGTGGCTTGACCTGTGGCGGTTTGCACCACCACGGACACCACGCTGGGGCGGACGTGGGTGCAGATGTCCTGGAGGCTCCAGGCATCTTGGTTGTAGTCGGTTTTCGTCACTTCCAGGGTGGTTTCACTGGACAGATGTTCCCGGGGTGTGGCGGGTGCGGAGGCCGGTGGCGGAGTGGGGAGACTGGGGGATGCCTCCACAGCCATGGGGGCGGCCTGTCCCGACGGTTGCAGGGAGAAGGAGAAGCCGCTGTCGCTGATGTCCCAGGTGAAGTGGTAGCGCATGGCAAACCAGACTGGAATGGCGATGATTGCCAAAATCAGGAGCACCCGCCAAATCCAACGTTTGTGGTTTTTCTTGGGGACGTAGTCGTCGTTGGGGGAGGGGTATTGGGGTTGGTACCCTTCTTCGTAATCCATAGGTGTGCTCCTTTCCTATTTTTTCATGGGGAGATGGAAGGAAAATTCGGTTTTTCCCTCTTCACTGGACACCAGGATGGTTTCGCCGTGGGAGTCCATAATGGTTTTCACAATGTAGAGCCCCAGGCCGTAGCCCTCTCTGTCCTTGGATCGGCTTTTGTCCATTTTGTGGAACCGGTCGAAGAGGAGGGGCAGTTCTTGGGCGGGGATGGTATTGCCGGTGTTGCCCACGGCGATTTTGGCCTTGCCACCGGTATGGGTGACCCGCACCCAGAGCTGACCGCCTTGGGGGCAGAATTTCACCGCGTTGTCGGTGAGGTTGGACAGCACTTGGGTCAGCGCGTCCAGTTCGCCCCAGACGAAGACGGGGTTGTCGGGCAAATCGGCCTCCACTTGGATGTCTTTTTCGTTGATTTTGTGCTCGAAGGTCAGAAGCACTTGTCCCACACTTTCGGTGATGTTGAACCGCTGTTTGCGGGATTCTGGAATCCCCTGAGACTGGAGGCGGGAGATGTCCAACATGGTGTGTACCAGTCGGGACAGGCGGCGGACTTCCTCCGACACCGTAATCATATACTGGCGGTGGCGGGCAGGGGGAATGGTGCCGTCCACCATGCCGTCCATAAAGCCGGCGATGGTTGTCATCGGTGTTTTCAGTTCGTGGCTGATGTTTGCCACAAATTCTCGCCGGCGCAGTTCGGACTGCTCCAGGGAGACTGCCATATTGTTGAACTCGGTGGCAAGTTCGTTCATTTCCACCGTGTTTTTGTCGGAGAGAACGGCTCTGGCTTTCATGTCGCCGTGACCGAATCGGCTGGCGGTGTTTGCCAGGCTTTTCAGCTGTTCGGCCTCTGCCCGGGCAAGGATGGAGGTGGCTGCCATGGCAATCAGCAAGACGATGGCGGCAGAGAAGAAGAAGACTTCAAAGGTGGCGGTCAGCACCATGCGGATGTCGTCAGCTTGGGAGGACACCAGGGCAATGCCGGTGGTGGCACCGGTGGTGGCGGAAATCACCGGGACGGCGGTGAAGTAGCGGTCTTCTTCGTAGAGGCCACCCAGGGTGTCGTGACCGTAGTAGCTACCGCTGTTTGCCACTTCATCCCGAATGTCCGAGGACAGGACTTTGCCCTGGTGAGCGCAGTTCAAATCCTGGCAGGAGCAGATGACGGCGGCACCGTCTTTGCCGAAGATGATGATGTCACTTTCCGCGATTTGGGCGGTGAAACTGAGTGTCATGCGGAAGTCCCAGTTTTGTGCCAGCTCGCCGGTGGTGTCGTAGGCCGAGGCCAGTTGTGCCACGGCGTTGGCGTTGTTGACCAGGGATTCTCGCTCCTGGACGACCAGGTTGTTGTACATCAGCATCCGGAAGCCGGCACCGAGAAAGGCGACGCATAAAATAATCAATCCGGCGGTGAGGCCAAATTGGCGGGCGAAGGTGCTTCTCAAATCAAATCACCTCAAATTTGTACCCAACACCCCAGACGGTTTTTAGCGTCCAACTGTCGGACACGCCTTCCAGCTTTTCCCGGAGGCGCTTGATGTGGACGTCCACGGTGCGGGAATCGCCGAAGTAGTCGAAGCCCCAGACTTCGTCCAAAAGCTGGTTGCGGGTGTAGACCCGGTTGGGACTGCCTGCCAGGTGGAACAGGAGTTCCATCTCTTTGGGCGGGGTGTCCACTTTTTTGCCGTCTACCACCAGTTCAAAGGAGTCCAGGTCGATGACCAATTTGTCGTAGGTCAGCCGGCGGGTGGAGGCGGTTTCCTCGGGCAGACCGCCACGGCGGAGGACGGCCTCAATGCGAGCCAAAACCTCTTTCATTTCAAAGGGCTTTGTGATGTAGTCGTCCGCGCCCATTTTCAGGCCGGTGACCTTGTCCAAGGTTTCGCCTTTGGCGGTGAGCATGATGATGGGGACTTGGGTGCTTTGGCGCAAGGTACGGCAAACGCCCCAACCGTCCATGCCGGGGAGCATAATGTCCAGAAGCACCAAATCCGGCTTGCACTTGTGGAACAGCTCAATGCCAGCCAGGCCGCCCAGGGCATTTTCCACAGTGTAGCCGTCTTTTTCCAGATAGAGCCGTAAAAGCTCTGCAATGTTGGCATCATCTTCGATGATCAAAACGGTTCTTGTCATATCAAAAACCTCCAATTCACAATGTTATATACATTATAACCTATAATTACAGGTTTTGGTGAACAAATTTTAAAGATTTCCCAGCATTGACATCCGCGCCAAAGGCGCTCCCTCTGGGAGAGCTGTCCGCATAGCGGACTGAGAGGGTACTGCGAAAAAGGTTTCCTGCAATGTTTCAACTGCAGCACCCTCTCCGCCCATTGCGATGGGCACCTCTCCCAGAGGGAGAGGCAAATACGGAAGTGCGTTGAAAATCGTGGCAAATTTAACCAAAATATCGCAAAAAAGTTCTTGCAAAATGCCTAAATCAGTGATATAGTATATATTTGTGAAGATATGTGTTTTTTACGGGGCGACTATATGGCCTCGATTTTGAAGGGAGCTTTTATGCTACAGGAAAATATCAGAAATATTGCCATTATCGCCCACGTTGACCATGGCAAAACCACTTTGGTGGATGAAATGTTGAAGCAAGCCGGCGTGTATCGCGAGAACCAAGCCGTGGTGGAGCGGGTTATGGACTCCGGCGACTTGGAGCGGGAGCGTGGCATCACCATTTTGGCGAAAAACACCGCCGTCCACTACAAGGACACCAAAATCAACATCGTGGACACCCCAGGACACGCCGACTTCTCTGGCGAAGTGGAACGTATCCTGAAAATGGTAGACGGTGTTCTCCTGCTGGTGGATGCTGCCGAAGGCCCCATGCCTCAAACCCGGTTCGTTCTGGGCAAGGCTTTGGATTTGGGTCACAAAGTCATCGTGGTGGTCAACAAAATCGACCGTCCCGACCAACGGATTGAAGAAGTATGTGATGAAGTTCTGGAACTGCTTCTGGACTTGGACGCAACCCAGGAACAATTCGACTCTCCCACCGTGTTTGCATCTGCCCGCCAAGGCATTTGCTCCTATTCCCCCAACGTGGTGGGCACCGATTTGAACCCTCTGTTTGATACCATCATCGACTACGTTGACCCCCCCAAGGGCGACGAAGAGGGCGAACTGCAAGTGCTGGTTTCCTCCATTGACTACAACGAGTTTGTTGGCAGAATTGCCATCGGTCGTGTGGAGCGGGGCGAAATCCGTCAAAACCAAGAAGTGGTGGTCTGCGACTATCACGACACCGACATGAAGCAAAAGGCCAAAGTCGTGGCCTTGTACGAATACACCGGCCTGGGTCGTAGCCCCATTGAATCTGCCAAGGCTGGCGAAGTGGTGGCCTTCTCTGGCATTGCCGACATCAACATCGGTCGCACCATCTGTGTGCCTGCCTGCATCGAGCCACTGCCCTTTGTGAAAATCACCGACCCCACCATCGAAATGACCTTCTCCGTCAACGATTCTCCCTTCGCCGGCAAGGAAGGCAAGTTTGTCACCTCCCGGAACTTGCGGGACCGTCTGGATAGAGAACTGCTGAAAGACGTGTCCCTCCGTGTTGCCGAAATTGGCTCTGACTCCTTCAGTGTTGCCGGTCGTGGGGAAATGCACCTGTCCATCCTCATCGAAACCATGCGTCGGGAAGGCTATGAATTCCAAGTCTCCACCCCTCGTGTCCTGATCAAGGAAGTGGACGGTGTTCAATGCGAGCCAATTGAACGTCTGGTGGCTGACGTGCCTGAAAATGCCGTCGGTGCTGTCATCGACAAGCTGAACCAAAGAAAAGCAGAGCTTTTGACCATGAACCCTGTGGGCAACCGGATGAAACTGGAATTTATGGTGCCATCCCGCGGTCTCTTTGGCTATCGCTCTGAATTCTTGACCGATACCAGAGGCGAAGGCATCATGGCCTCCACCCTGGACAACTACGCACCCATGAAGGGCGAAATTTCCCGCCGTCTGGTCGGTTCCCTGGTGTCCTTTGAAACTGGCGAAGCCGTGACCTACGGCCTCCATGCCGCCCAGGAACGTGGTCAACTGTTCATCGGCGCTGGCGTGCCTGTCTACTCTGGCATGGTCATCGGCATCTGCTCTCGCAACGAGGATATGTCCGTCAACGTCTGCAAGAAGAAGCAACTGACCAACACCCGTTCCTCCGGTGCAGACGATGCCCTTCGTCTGGTCACCCCCAAGAACATGAGCTTGGAACAATGTTTGGAATATTTGGCAGACGACGAACTGCTGGAAGTGACACCAAAGTCTTTGCGGATTCGGAAAAGACTGCTGGACCACTCCGCACGTATGCGCGCTCAAAAGGCCGGCAAATAAATTGTGATGCCCCCGCCGTTCGGCGGGGGCATTTTTTACGGTGCCGCGGTCGTTGGGCAATGCGCCGCTTTAAACTGTTACAGTGCAAAGCGGTGAAATTTGTGCTTGACATTGGTGGGGGGATGTGGTACTCTAGGGTCAGCAAGAAATTAAAAGAGGTGCAAGTTCATGTTTGGTTCTAACTTTTATGGTGCATATTACTTCTACTATTATTTTGGTAGAAGCCATTTGTTATGCCCATAACAGGACACCAGCAGAATGTATTTTGCGGTAGCCCAATGGGCTGCCGCTTTTTTGTTTGTCTACACACCATGTTTACCCAATAATAAGGAGATTAAAATTATGATTGCTGTTATGAAATCCAGTGCCACCGAAGCACAAATCCAAGCCGCTGTTGCACTGATGAAGGCCGGCGGGGTCGGCGTTATGGTATCTCGCGGTAGCGATACCACCATTCTGGGTGCCGAAGGCAATGCCGCCGGCATCGACCAAAACCGCCTGTCCCAAATGCGGGGGGTGGATCGTGTTATGCGGGTGTCCGAGCCATTTAAGATGGCAAACCGGAAGTACCACCCCGACGATTCCAAAATCGCCCTGCCCAACGGCTTCGCTGTGGGTGGCGACCAAATCGCCTTGATGGCTGGCCCCTGCTCTGTGGAAAGCGCCCCACAAATCACGGAAATCGCCCAACAGGTTGGAAAGATGGGCGCTTGCGCCCTTCGTGGCGGTGCCTTCAAGCCTCGCACCTCTCCATATGCCTTCCAAGGCATGGGCGCAGACGGCATCACCCTGCTGATGGAAGCCCGGGCAGAGACTGGATTGCCCATCGTCTCTGAGATTATGTCAACCAACGACCTGGAGATGTTTGCCGACAACGTGGACGTTGTCCAAGTGGGTGCACGGAATATGCAGAACTTCGATATGTTAAAGCAACTGGGGCAGATGAACAAGCCTATTTTGGTGAAGCGTGGCCTGGCCTCCACCATTGAGGAGTGGCTCATGTCTGCTGAGTACATCATGGCGGGGGGCAATTCCCAAGTCATGCTTTGCGAGCGGGGGATTCGCACCTTCGAGACATTCACCCGGAACACCTTGGACTTGTCCGCGGTGGTGGCGGTGAAAAAATTGAGCCACCTGCCGGTGATTGTGGACCCAAGCCACGGTTGCGGTCACGCCTGGATGGTGGAACGGATGGCAATGGCGGCAGTGGTTGCCGGTGCCGATGGTATTATGGTGGAAGTCCACAACGACCCCGCCAACGCTCTCTGCGACGGCAAGCAATCCCTGACCCCAGAACAATTCGGAGAATTGACCACCAAACTACAGGCCGTCGCCGCCTGCGTTGGGAAATCAATCCCACGGAATAGTTAGGAGTTCGCGGACATACATTCATTATTCACTATTCACCATTCACTGTTCACTAAAAAAATCGCCCCTTTCGGGGCGATTTTTTTAAATTCTCACGTAGATTGCGGAGTGGAAGATGTTGTCTTCGGGGGTGAAGGTGGCGTTGCCGCCGTGTTTTCTAGCGACGAACTGGACGGAAGATAGGCCAATGCCAAATTCCTCTCGTTTGGAGGAGTAGAATTTGCCGTCTGTTTGTCGGATGGGGCCTTCAAAACTGTTTTCTTGGGTGATGACCAACATTCCGTTGCGGATGTAGCTGGTCAGGGTGATGAATTTCCCACTGCCGTTCATGCGACCGCAGGCCTCCATGGCGTTTTCCACAATGTTGCCGAAGATGATGCACAGGTTGTTGTCCCGGATTCGTTGGGCGGACTCTGGTACCATCAACTGGATGGTCACCTTGACCCCGTCGGCTTTGGCCTTGGCGACGAAGTGGGTCACCACTGCATTGACGGCGATGTTTTCGCAATAGGACGGGGATTCCTCCGGAATTTGGGTGTGGAGGGAGTCCAGGTGGGGGCTGAGTTTTTCCCAGTTGCCCTCTTTGGCGTAGTCGCGAATCGCCGCCAGCTGGTGGCGCAGGTCGTGGCGCTGTTGCCGGAGAATTTGCCGGGTTTCCAGGAGCAGATGGTGGTACCGCTGTTGCTCTGTCACCTGGGATTCCATGAATTTATACTCCTGTTCCATCCGGCGGTTTTGTTCCCGCAGTGCCACCGTCTGGCGGATTAAAAACCCGCCGATGAAGCAGTTGCCCAGGATGAAGGCCACCAAGCCCAGTTGGATGAACAGGCCGTAGGCATTGATGGTGCCACGGAAGACCCGGAAAAGCTCCAGCAGAATGGAGGCAATCAGGATGCACCAGAGAATGGCGAATCGCTTTGCCAACTTGTTGCCATGGCGTTGCCATTCATAGACGGTGTAGGCCAGGGCGAAGAAGAAGGACACAATGGTCAAGGCGATGTAAACCGGCATCATATTGAAGAAAGAGGCCACCCCCAGGCATTGGAGGGCAGAGGCGGAAACGGCGGCGAAGAGTGTCGAGAATCCGCAGATGGTGATGGGGCGGGGGTTGTGGTAGCCCACCACCGAGCGGAAGTAAAAGTGGAGGGGTACCGGCAGATAGAAGGCACCGGTGAAGGCCATGACGTAGAGTAAACTCTCGTTTTGGATGAAAATGCCGGTGATGTCATATTCCCCGATGCCCCACAGGCCACAGCAGGTGATCACCAGCCCCATCCAGATGACGGCGTGTCCCAACCGCTCAAAACTGCGGACAAACAGGCCGATGCACAACAGCAACAGACCAAAGGTTAGGAAAAAGGTGTAGAGAAACAGCAGGTTTTCATTTTGGGACAGGAGTTGGGTGAAAATGGCAGGGTAGGAGCCCACCAGAGGTGGCTCCAAAATCAGGTCGCCTCGGGCGGTGGGGTAGGTGTATTCCAGTCGCAGGGTCATAGGGTTTTCGTCGGGCAAATCCAACATGACCACCATCATGGGCGGGTCTTTTAGGTAGGTGGGGTAGTTACCATCGTCGCCGTAGTCGTAGAGCAGTTGGTTGTTGAGATAGACCTGAAGGGGGGCATAGACGCTTTTGAGGTAGAGCCGTTCCAGAGGGGCATTTTCAATCTGGGCGGTGAGCACCACAGATTCTCCCGGTGTGCCGTCGGTTAAGGTCAGGGGCAGGGAAATATCGGTGGTTGCGCCACCTCGTTCCATGGTGACGTGGGTGAGCGTCTGAACTGGGCGCTGTGTCCAGGTGCCCCAAAAGCCAAATTGGAGGGCGGTGCTGTAGAGGTAGAGCAGGGGGGTCACCAGCAGGATTGCCAGGAGAATCAGGCCGATTTTTTTCCATGGTTTCATTGGGGCGCTCCTTGTCTGGCGGCGAAAAGGTAGGATTCAAAGGCCTTTTGCATCTCCCAAAAGCTGCGGTTTCGGATGTAGACTTTGCTGCCGTCCACCATTTCAAAGGTACACAGCTCCCGGTCCAGGCCACAGATGTGGGACAGGTTGACCAGGTAGCTTTTGTGACAGCGAAGGAAGTGTTTGCCCGCCAGCAGAGGCTCCACATCGGCTAATTTTTTGTTGGTGGAGACCACTTCGCCCCCCGATAGGAAGAGGAGTAGGGCGTGGCCTTTTTGTTCCAGATATAAAATCTGGGACAGGGGATAGGTCATGGTGGCACCGTGGACGCGAATGTCCAGGCTGTCCACGGCCTGCTGTTTCATGTGGGCCAGGAGGAGCATATCGTCCACGCCCCCTTGGGTAATCGGTTTTTCCATGTATTTCAGGGCATCTAGCCGGTAGCTTTCCAGGGTGAAGTCCATGCTAGAGGTGATAAAGGCCACAGGCACCTGGCTGTCCACGGTGCGCACCTGGGTAATCACTTGGATGCCGGTCAGCCCGCCCATGAAAATATCCATCAAAATCAAGTCGTATTGATGGGGTTGGAAGCCGGCGAGAAAGTCTTCGCCGTTGGTGAAAACGGTGACTTTTGTGGGGAATCGTCCCTTGCCCAACAGGGTCAAAAGACTTTGCTGTTCCTGTTCGTTGTCTTCGCAGATGGCGACGCGCAATGTTTGCAAAGAAATTCCTCCCTTCCTTCTTTTTTAATCAGTATACCCTATGTTGGAAAAGATGTCAATTTTTCAAAGACTGTCAAAAGGCTCCAGACGCAAAATATCCACCATTTTACGATAAATGGTGGATATTTTTAGGTTGCCTGTGTTTTGCACAGGGCTTTTTAATCTTCTGAATAGCTGGAGGTGGTGTCCACCAGGATGGCATTGGTTTCGCCGTCCCAGGTGACGTTGAAGTTGAACAGTTGTCCCAAGTCCCGCAGTTTGAAGTAGTTGCTGTTGTCGATGGAATAGGCGGTCAGTTGGGTTTGGGTGCCGTCTACAAACAGGGTGGCATCGGTGGTGGCATAGGATTTGGTCAGGCCGTCTCCTGGGGTCAGCTCGGTGCCGTTGGGTGCATAGATCCCGCCGGAGGTCAGGGAGATGGCTTGGCTTTCCTGCATCCAGTCCACGGAGAACTGGGTTTCGGTGCCGGCGATGGCGGCGGCTACGTCCCGCAGTTTGAAGTAGTTGCTGTTGTCGATGGAGTAGCTGGAGAATTGGGTTTCCACGCCGTTGACGTAGATGGTGGAGCTGGTGGCATAGGCGATGGGCGCGGGCTCGGCGCCCTCTTCGATGTCGTAGTAGTCCAGGTTGTCGTAGTCGTCCACGAAGATGTAGTACACCAGTTTGTTGCCGGCTTCATCGGAGGCGAAGAGGGCGTATTCCCGGGGGAGGCGAAGGGAGATGACACTGCCCGCCATGTAACATGGGGCGGTGGTCATGACCAAGGTGCCTTGACTGTAGGCTTCGCGCCACTCAAACAGGTCCATGGTTTCGGCGGAGTCTTCCAAAAACAGGTCGATGTCCAGGGCGAGAAATAGGTGCCCCTTTTCGTCGCTGCTGTAGAGGGGGAGGGCTTGGTAATCTTGGAGCTCTTCGTTGAAATAGTAGACCCCAAGACCCCACAAATCCTGGGTCAGGGTGATATCCACGTAGTTTTCGCCCCAGTAGAAGGTCTGGCCTTCCTCGGAGAGGTTTTCATAGGCGTTGGTCAGTGTCAGGTGGTCGGTGGTCACCTGGTGGACGGCGGCGGCGGGGACGGTCAAAAGGGAGACTAAAATGGTGAGGGCAATGATTGCAAAAAGTTTCTGTTTCATGGCGATCCTTCTCTCTCTGATACGTTTGGTGTCTATAAAAATTTGTGCGTATCGGCTTAATGCAGCAAGCCTTTTCAACTGGTTATTTACGTGGGACGAGGGATTTCGCCCACGGGCGGGACGGTGGTTGTCACTTTCTGTGTGGCACGACAGTAACCAAAGAGCCAGTGAAAGGGGTAAGGGTGTACGGTGTACACCCGCCAGCCCCCACCTTAACTCCCCCGCGGCCAAAGGAAGGGCATTGCGATGCCCCCTCCTTTGGAATCCACCCCGGGGCTGCAAATTCAACTGCCTTACGCTTCGCTTTACTGTTTAAAGTCCATAAGTATATAAAAATTTTAGCACAATTTTCCAAAAATGTAAAGGGATAAAAGGGAAAATGCAATCAATTCCATTATTGGAGAATTGTCCAGACTCCATTTTCATAGGTGCCCTCATAATAGCCTGACGCATCATAGGTGTAGTCCTTGTTGCTACTGCTCAAGTTATAGGAGGAGCCGGAGAGCATATAAACATTCATGGAAACATCCATGTCTAAGTGGAACCACACGCTGGACGCATCATAGTTGTCAATGATGATGTCCTGGGTTTCTACAGAGTTTAAGGTCAAACGATAGCCGACATTTTGCCCCTTGCTCTCCTTGTTTTCCACAATGCTCATACACGCATCGGTAAAATTGCCTAAATAGATTTCATACAGTGCATCTTCCACGTCTGCAGGGTCCTGGGTTTCGTAGTCATAGCCTTGGGTAATCGCCAGGGATGTGGCAACGTGATTCTCAAAGATTGCATATAGAGACTCCATGTCTTTCAATGGCAGGGTCTCCTGGTTGGCATAGAACTCCAAATCCCACTCGCTCCATGTCCAGTCCAACACCATTGGTTCCACCATTGTATATTCTTCAGGAGGAGAAACCGTGTACTGCTCGTCGTTCCAGGCCTTTAAGCAAATTGTGTCACCAGGATGCACAGTACCAATCGTTTCGCCGTCACAGCTGACGTACAGCGTGACAAAAAAGTCGTTGTACACCGTAAGCACGGTATACAGTTGTTCTGTGGAAAAGGAATGATAGTGCTGCTTCATCTCCACGGTTGTGCCGTCATCTAAGGTGACAAAGGCACTAAACACGGTATCTTTGGGCAAATATTCAAAGGACAAGCTGTCCCCTGGTGCCATCATGCCCTGGGACACACCATCTATCAAAAACTCTGCCTGATATTCGTTGGTGGAGGGATTGGAAATGGTGTAATGACGGTAGTCAAACTCCAGAGTGCCAGGCGCTTCCTCTGCCATGTCCTGTACCTCTGTGGCTTCCTCCTCCGCAATGGAGTCTAAGCCCACTGGGAAGGTGGCTTCCACCGTCAAGTCTCCAAGGGTACCGGCAATGGTGCCTGTAATGGTGTACAGGCCGGGCAACACGTCCTCAACAGCAACAAAGCCTGCTTCATTGCTGTAAGAATATGCGCCATTCAGTGTCACAATGCCAGAGGATGTGTCCATAGCCTCCGCAGCCGCTTCTGTAGTCGTCGTTTCCGTGGTGGTCGCGTATGAATCTGCGCTGGGGTCCTCATCCAGCACGTCCAAAGTCTGACCATCCATCACAAATTCTGCCTGTGCCAGGTTGGTGGGGAAATAGGCGCTGACGGTGTTCAGCACCACCGTATAAGCGGTGTACAGCTCCATCTCCTTGGCCTCCATATAAATGAGACCCGATTGATCGCCAGAACGCCCTCGCTCCATGTCCTTGACCTCTTCGGCAAATTCCTCTTCCAAGGCGTCAACAAACTGGGGATTGGACTCATACAGCGCCAACAGAGGTGCTACGGTGGAAGCATCCAGCTTTGTGCTGCCGTCTACCTCTGCCATTGCCAAAATGGTCTCCACGTCCCCGTCCCCCAGGGCGGTCATAAATTCATTTGCGATTACATCGGGGGCATTTTCCGCTGTTAGGGTTTCGATTTGCGCCTGCTTGTTGCTCTGGATGGTGCCATAGATTGCCGCCGCCACAGCTGCCACTGCAACCACACCAATCACCACCCATTTCAGCCAGGGCATTTTTTTCTTGGGTTTCTCCACTGTGCCAACGGCGGCGGATGGCACCTCCGATGATGCCATCATAGGTGCTTCTACGGATGCTTCTACAGATGCTTCTACGGATGCTGTTTCTTCCACAGCCACTGCCGTGCCACATCCACCACAAAAGCGAGCACCATCTTCCAATTCACTGCCACATTGATTGCAAAAAGCCATATATTTCTCCTCTTCTCTCTCTATTGTAAGCGTGTTTCTAATTCTACTTATCAGTGTATCATATTCTCAAAAAATGTCAACACTTGCCGGGCTTTCTGCGGAAGTGCATCCTCTCTTTTTTCTCTATTTCCACACCCTTGTATTTTACAGCCCGCCTCATAAATGGGATGGGTGACAGGATATATGGACATATCTGTTTGCATAATTTGGAGAAATTCGCAAAGAATAGGAGTGCAAATAAAAGCAAAAAGGA
>JAWXUJ010000013.1:0-14160 GCA_044432765.1 Eubacteriales bacterium
ATTGATAAATCAAGAATACCACAGCTTCCCCCCTTTGTCAATGGGCAAAACCCATTTACGGAATAACCACCAAAAATAACCCCCAAATATGTGCAACTTCCACCAAAGAAACCGGCGCGGTTCCGCGAAAAACGAAACGGTACATATTTAAATGTAAAACGTTTCGCGCAAAGATTGACACACCCTTAAAAAAGTGGTAAAATATGAGTAAATTATCATGAAAAATGGGAGGTATACCATGGGTGCAACCTTAAAAGATATTGCAAAGGAGACCGGTCTCAGCGTAGCAACCATCTCCAAATACATCAACGGTGCCACACTGAAAGAGCCAAACCGCATTGCGGTGGAGGCCGCCATCAACAAGCTGGGCTACACCGTCAACGAATACGCCCGCGGACTGAAATCCAACCGCTCCCGCACCATTGGCATCGCCATCCCCGAACTGGCCAACCTGTTTATCTCCAACATCATCACCCACGTGGAAGACGAACTGCGGAACCAGGGCTACTCCGCCGTCATCTGCGACTGCCACTCCCAAGAGCAGTTGGAGTGCGACAACATCGCCTTTTTAAACCGAAAAATGGTGGACGGCATCATCAATATGCCAGTCTGTCAAGATGGTCACCACCTCCAACCCGCCATCGAACGCGGTGTTCCCATCGTCCTGGTTGACCGGGGCATCCCCCATCTGTTGGATGTGACCAACTCCGTCCTTTTGGACAACCAACAAGCCGCCTACGATGCCACCATCCACCTGTTGGAGCGCGGTCACCGCACCATCGGCATCATCCTGGGCGCCGGCAACGTCTACACCACCCAAACCCGGTTTGCCGGCTACAAAAAAGCCCTGGAAGAATACAACGTCCCTCTCAACGAAAACCTGGTGGCCTACAGTGACTACACCGTCCAGGAGGGGCACTCCTGCCTCAACGCGCTGATTATGGCAAACCCCACCACGGATGCCGTCTTCGTCACCAACTACGAAACCACCCTGGGTGCCCTCATCGCCATCAACGAGCGTGGCATGAAAATCCCAGAAGAATTGTCCCTCATCGGCTTCGATAACCTGGATTTGTGTCGGGTTTCCAACCCAAAACTGACCATCATGGCCCAGCCTCTGGAGGAAATGGGACGGAGCATCGCCCAAATTATGCTCAGCCACCTGGAGCAAAAAGAAGCCCAACCCGCCGTCCACATAACCCTCCCCGCCAGAATGCAGGCCGGCGAATCGGTCAGCACTTGCAATCCATAAGGAGTTTTCCATGTTTCAAACTATCTCCATCATCGGCCTGGGCGCACTGGGCATCCTCTTCGGCAAACCCCTGCTGGACAATCTGCCCGCCGGCGACCTGCGCATCATTGCAGACCACCACCGCACCCAGCGATACACCGCCAATCCTCCCACCATCAACGGCGCGCCCTGCCCCTTTTCCTACATCGTCCCCGGGGCAGATGTGCCCCCCGCCGACCTGGTCATTGTGGCGGTAAAGTCCACCGGACTGGAACAGGCCATGGTGGACATGGCAAGCCAGGTGGACGAACACACTGTCATCATCAGTCTGCTCAACGGCATCTCCAGTGAAGAACTTCTGGAAACCCGCTGGCCTGGTCAGGTGCTCTACTCTGTCTCCCTTGCCATGGATGCCCAACGAGTGGGGCAAGATGTGGTCTACACCAAGGCCGGATTCCTACAATTTGGCGAGAAAAATGGTGAAATTTCCCATAGAGTTACAGCGCTTGCCAACTTTTTCACGGAAAATAACTTCCCCCACCAAGTCTGTCAGGACATCCGATTCCACCAGTGGAACAAGTGGATGCTCAACGTGGGATGCAACCAAGTTTGCGCCGTTTTTCGCGTTCCCTACCGGGATTTGGGACTGGAAACCAAGGCCAAATCCACCATGCTGTCCGCCATGGACGAAGTGGTTGCCATCGCCGCTGCCTGTGGTGTACAGCTGACCCAAGCCCACATCGCAAAATGGCAGGAAATCCTGGCCTCCCTCTCCCCCGACGGCCTGCCCAGCATGGCGCAAGATGTGGTAGCACATCGCAAAACAGAGGTGGGCATCTTCGGTGGAACCGCCTGTGCCCTGGGGAAAAAACACAACATCCCCACCCCCACCAACGACTTCCTGGTGGCAGAAATCGCCAAAATCGAAGCCACCTTTTCCATGCAATAAAAAAGAACGCCTTTCGGCGTTCTTTTTTATTGCACCATATTCCATTAAGGCCAGATTGCGCGAGCTTTTTTGGCTTCTACCACGCGCTTGACGGCGATTTGATAGGCACCATTCCGCAGGGTGACGTGCTTTTCCTCTGCCAGTTCATAGACGGCGGCGAAGGCCAAGTCCATGATGTCTTTCATTTTGCTGTTGACCATTTCTTCGGTCCAGTACAGGGATTGGAGGTTTTGCACCCATTCAAAGTAGGACACGACCACGCCACCGGCATTTGCCAGAATGTCGGGCACCACGATGATGTTCTGCTCTGCCAGAATTTCGTCGGCCTCGAAGTCCACAGGACCGTTGGCGGCCTCCACCACGATTTTGGCTTTGATGTCGTGAACGTTAGACAGATTGATTTGGTTTTCCAAGGCGGCTGGTACCAGCACATCCACTGGCAGTGTCAGCAAATCGTTGTTGGAAATTTGGGTTGCACCGTCTTCCACATAGTCTTTCAGCAAGAAGTTGCGACCCTGTGCCAGATAGGCCAAAATGGAGGGGATGTCCAGGCCGTTGGGGTTGTATAGTCCACAGGAAACGTCGCTGACGGCGACCACTTTCATGCCGGCTTGGCTGAGCAATTTGGCGCTGACACTACCCACGTTGCCCATGCCTTGAACGGCAACGGTGGTGCCTTCCACCGGGATGTTTTTCTTGTTCAAAATGTTCAAGGTGGTGAAGAGGACGCCACGACCGGTGGCTTCGCCTCTGCCCAGAGCACCGCCCAAAGACAGGGGTTTGCCGGTGACGATGGCGGGAACGCAGTGGCCTTTCAGCATACTGTATGTATCCATCATCCACCCCATAATGGTGCCATCGGTGCCAACGTCTGGTGCGGGGATATCGGTGTCGGGGCCGATCAGCGGGGCGATGGCGGCGGTGAACCGGCGGGTGACGGCGCGGAGTTCCCGCTCGGACAACTTGGTGGGATCGCAGACCACACCGCCCTTGCCGCCGCCGTAGGGGATGTTGACGATGGCGCATTTAAAGGTCATCCATGCAGCCAAGGCCTTGACCTCGTCGGTGTTGACTTGGGGGTGGAACCGGATGCCGCCTTTGGCGGGACCGCGGGTGGTGGAGTGTTGAACACGGTAGCCCTCGAACACGTGGACCGTGCCGTCGTCCATCTCGATGGGAATGGAGACTTTCAGTTCCCGCTCTGGGTATTTGATGGCTTCGTAATCGCTGGGGACGTAACCCAATTCAGCGGCGGCGGCATCGACGATTTTCAATACATTTTCATAAGGTTCGTACTTTTTCATAAGAATACCTCTCTCATCAGCTGGTTTTGGTGGCCTTGTTTATAGCCCCATTGTAACCCCAAGTCTTGACAAAAGCAAATACCTATTGTAACATAAAAGATATAACCAAATGATTATGAGGTGAGGATATGTTTCACAATATGAAATACGTCTACCAGGTGTATCAATCCCGGAGTTTTTCCAAGGCCGCCGCCAAGTTATACATCTCCCAACCGGCTCTCAGCGCCGCCATCAAAAAGACGGAAACCAAGGTGGGCGGTGCGATTTTTGAGCGGAGCACCAACAAAATTCAGCTGACGGAGTGTGGTAAACACTACATCAAAGCAGTGGAAAAAATGATGGATGCAGAGACGGAATTCCTCATAGCCGCCGACAAAATTCAACAGCTCGAAACCGGGCGATTGGTGCTGGGGGGAAGCAATCTCTTCGTCTCCCTGGTGTTGCCTCCCATGATTGAGGCTTTCAACCGGCGGTACCCCGAGGTGAAAATCCATCTGGTGGAATCCAGCACCCGGGTGTTGGAAGAGCAGCTGCTCTGCGGAGAACTGGACATGGTGTTGGACAACCTGAACTTCGACGAGCACCTCTTTGAGAAAATTACCTACGGCAAAGAAGAACTGATACTGGCCGTACCCACCGTCTGGTGCCAAGACCACCCGCTGGCCTTGACCGCCGGGGACATCAAAGAGGGGGCATTGCAAAAAGAATCCACCCAAGGGGTGAATTTGGCAGAATTTCAAGACCACCCCTTCCTCTTCCTCCGCGCCCACAACGACACCCGGTGGCGGGCGGAAAAAATCTGCGGAGCCTTCGGCTTCACACCGAAAGTCCGGCTGAAATTGGATCAGCAAATCTCCTCCTACCACATCGCCAATGCCGCCATGGGCATCGCCTTCGTCACCGACACTCTGGTCACCCGATTGCCGGAAAGCGACGGCCTGCGGTACTTCAAAATCGACCACCCAAAAGCCCTTCGGGACATCCACTTCCACTACAAATCCAGTCGCTACGCCACCCGCGCCATGACCGCATTCCTAGAACTGGCATTAACCCCGCCCAACCATGGGTAACCCGCCAACAGAAAGCCGGCCCGAAGCACGGTTGCCATGACGCCGTGGATTTGTGCCCCCGGGCTGTACAAAAAGACACGCAACCTTGTAGGGGCGTGTTCTACCCCGCCCGCCCAGACTAGAAAACTCCACCATTTTTCAATAAATGGTGGAGTTTTTCAACCTTCGGGAGGAGCAGAGCCCCTCCCCTACGGGTGCGATTCGCGTTTTTATACAACGCCTTTTTTATATTTACACCACATATCGTTCAAAATCGTGCCAAGTGCCTTCGCAGACGTCGCCCCAGGTGATTTCTAAGGCCTGTCCCCAGGTCAGGTAGACGATGTTGTAGTTGATCAGCACATGACTGGGCAAAATGGTCTCACAAATGGCCTGAACCGTCTCGTAGTTGTCCGGTTCACCGACCAGACCGTCGAAGGAGATGTCCACCACCCCGGGGGTGTCCGTCTCCTCCAGTGTGCAGGTGACACCGCAGGCGGCGAGGCAAACGCAAATATCCTCATAGGTGAAGCTGTCCCCGGAAATAGTGAGAAACCCGCACAAGGCGGCGCGCCGTTCCTCCACGGTTTCCACCGGGGCGCGGTAGGGAAACACCTGCTCCCACATGGTCAGCCCATTGTCCGTGGCGGTGGAGATGATGGACTCCAACCGTTCCACCTGAACGTCCTGCCAAAACCCCTCCAGACCGGTACCCATGGCCTCCACCTCGGCCCCGGAAAAGCTGGTGGCGGTCAAATCGTAAACACCAATAGGCTCCAACATCTGGCGCAAATAGTCAGAATAGGACATTATGAGCCCTCCTTCAAGGTCAAGGTGCCCAGGGTGGGCAGGTCATCCAAATCCATGGAAACGTCCGCCGATGGCACAGATATGGTATAGTTGGTCACCAATCCGGTGCTGTAAATCAAGTTGCCAATCTCCGCCAACAAAATGCTCTGTCCCAACCGTTCCCCGGTGAAAAACTCATTCATGGCCCCGGTGACGGCGGCACTGACTTCTGAATAAGTGCTGGTGGTTTTAGGGTACAGGGTGACGGTGAAATTCTGGGTGACAACGGTGGGAGAAACCACGGTCACCACCGTGGCAATCTCCCGCGCCTCCTCCAAATCGGCCTGTACCTGAGCAATCAAATCGCTACTGGGCAGACCGCTTTCCGGTGCGATGGCAACCGCCACGGTGCCAACTCCATTCACCCGGGGAATCACCGTGGCGGCGGCAACACCATCGATTGCCAGTGCCCGCTCCTGGTAAAAGGCCGCGTTTGCACCGTTGGGCAATCGGGCGTAGCTGTCCAGAATCCGTGTGCGGAAATCGTCGTCCACCTCCTGGTCACTGCCCCCGGAAAAGGCCGCCACGTTGGTGCAAGAAAGCACCCCAGTGGGCGGTGACGGCATGGATGTGATGGTACCCGCCGCCGCGTTGCCCGCCACACCGATGGACTCTGCCACCGCCGCCGCGTCCCCGGTGGTCGCCGTGGCAGAGATGACGCACTCCGATGTGGTAACGAAGCGAACCAACCCGGCTGTGGTACAAGCCGTACCCGCTGGAATGGTCAAACTCTGGGTTCTGTCCGCCTCGGTGGTGAAGCGAATCATGCCAGCGGCAACCTCCCCATCCTTTCGTGTCAGACCCCGCAACTGACCGTGATAATCCAAATAAATATCACTGGCAGTCTGGGGAAAGCTCTGGTTCACCGACCAGTCGCAGTAGCCATAAAGACTCTCCAACTGCGCCGCCGCGCCGTAAAGCCGGACGGACAAATCCGCCGAATCCGACATAGAAAACCCGGTGTTTTCCTCAAAAACCCCCAGCATTTCCCCATAGATTTCATCGCAAGTTTTCATATGTTGACCTCCAAATTCCAATAATCCGTGTCTGCCTGAACGGTGATGGCCACCGTAGCGCAGTCGTCACCGGTGGGAGTGACGGTGGCAGAAACCGCCTCCAAGCCACTGCCCTCCAAGGCCTCGTTGGCATATTGCAACGCCACCATATCCCGCGCCGAAGGCACCTCCCGCCCCAGTAGATGGAGCTGACTGCCCATGGTGGGCAACAGCGGAAAATACCCCCGCTTTGCCGTCAGGAGAAACAGGGCTTTCGCCACTTTTGCCTCGTCGCCTGTCAACTGGGTAAAGCCCCCAGTGCCGTCGGGGACGTAGTCTCGGTTGTCCAATTTCAGTTCCAAATCCTAGCCCTCCCACTCTACGTTGTTGATGTAGATTGTACCGCCTAGATACAATCCCCCATCGTTTCTCATATGGATGGATGCCCCATTGCATCCCATGTAAACCTCCCCCGCCGCCAAGGTGACGGGGCAGTCCGCCATACAGCCCACCACAGCGCCCTCCACCACCAGAACCGCGTCCTCACTGGCAGGTCGCCACCAAAAACCGCCGGGGCTGACCACTTGCAGTTGTCGTTCCTCCCGGTCGGTGGACACGGTGGGCGAGGTACCCCCCACGGTGACGGTGCCCATTTTGGCGTTGGTGTTCTCCACCCGGTTTTCCGCCACTTTTTTACCAATCCACATATCACATCCCCCTCAATACCAAAGTTGTGGTTTCAGCCCGATTTTTGCAAGTGTTGGTGACTTCTACCACAGTAAAGTTCCCAGAAATCCCCCATTGTGTCAAGCTGACCACCGCGTAATCCAAAGGCGACACATTCCATCGCCCCGCCAATTTCACCGTTAAAACCACCCGCTCCTTTTGGCTTTCTGCAATCCGTTGCCCGGCGGTTTTCCAACTGGCGGCGGTGGTGCGGGTGGTGGACAGCATGACCTGTTGCCGGTTGCCCCCGCCCTCCCACTGTTCATTGAGATGGTTGGTCACGGCAGAGCGAACCAAATCCACCTCCACAATCTGGGAGATTTCATCCGCCAAATTGTACTGCCAGTCCAGGGACAAAACCGAGGCGCTGTTGGTAATCTGATGGGTGTCTCCACTGCCATAGCCGATTGCCAAGGTGCCGTCTGCCAAAAAGCGTGGGCAGATGTCCCCGCCGTGGCGACAGAACCCCTCAAGCGCCCGCCAACAGCTCTCCCCACTGGACACATAATACCCGCTGACCGGAGAAATATCGTCAGCCCGGACGGACGTAATCCCCCAGGGTGTCACATAGTTGGTCAAAATATCGTCCAAATAGGCGGTGACAAACTCGGTGGCGCAGGCCTCGTTGTCCAGAAGCCACCCTGCCATATCCCGCCCATAGATGGTGCCAGTCCACCCGCCGACCCCCACAGAAAATCCCACCTCATCCACCACCCCGGTGAAATAGGTCACGTTGTTCTCCCCCAGTTGCAAAGTCGCCCCCTGAAAAATGGAGCGTCCCCAGGCCACATCGGTCAAAAACTCCACGGTGTAGCAACCGCAAGGCTCCCCATCGGTCTGGGTCAAAGACCAACTGAGCAGTGTGGGCAAAGCCAAAGAGGAACCGTCGGCGCAATAAACCCGCCCGGTCATAGGGCAAGCACCGTCCCAACCGCCACGGTGTTGGCGTTGGAAATGGACGTATTTTTCGCAAGCAACGACGCCACCGACGTGCCATAAAGGGCAGCAATGGTCCACAAGGTCTCCCCTTGGGCAACTCTGTGGGTTGTGGCAGACGTGGTGGTGGACCCACTGTCACTGGAGCCATAATACCCCTCTTGAAACGCAAAAGAATAGGACACATAGTCCTCTCGCGGCTCCTGATTCAGTGTCAATTCAATGAAATAAGCCCGACTGGTCTGCCAAATGGGGTGATACAACTCCCCGGCCTCCTCGCTGTAAAACAAGGTGGCAAGCTCCTTAAAGGTATCATAGGCATCGTCTCCGTAAAACTCCCCAGAGCCCCGCAAAATCCGCCCTTTTCGCCCCAAATTCTGCAATACATAGGTGCCATTTGGCACCTTGTGCTCCACCACATCCCGACCGAACTCAATCTGATACGTCCGTGGATTGTGGGGAAAAATAAAGGTTTTAAACCGCATAGACGGCAACATCATAACACTCCTCATCCTGGTAAAACTATGGCGCATAGCGCCGTGCATCCCGCTGAAAGGCGGTGGAAATCTGTTGAGAGTCGGCGGAAATCTCCATGGAGCCACCGCCCCCGCCAGACACCACCGTGGTGTGTGTCGCCGTCACCGCATAGGTGTCGCCCCCGACCACAACCCGCTCCGCGCCTCCATCCACCGCCACTTGGTTGGTGGAATCCACCAAACTGGTGGCAGAAACCTGGGACTTCGCCCCCCAGCCAGCCTGTGCCCGCACCCCCTGGGTTTGAGTGGGCACAGTCTCATAGAACCCATCCTGGTTCTCATAAAAATAGGCCTGATTGCCAGGAGACAGAGACGAATTTCGTCTCTGCCCCTCTGTGGTCACGGCGCGGACACCGGCATAACCGCCGTCCAAGGCCGTCAGCAATTCCAAGGCCAGCTCGTCATTCAGTTCCATGACCAGACCCTCCTTGGGCTAGAAATTTCTCCATGTCGAAGTTGGCATTTTCCACCATAGCCGGCTGTTTTTCCCCATCCAAAATCATGTGGAGGGCGCAGTCGATGATGGCTTCATCGTCCAACTCCTGGGCACGTGGCTCTGTGGGCAACACGCCGAATCCCCACAAAATCCGCCATTTCAGGCGATTTTGTGGGTCACTTGCCAGACGGCGCTTCCGTGCTAAGAGGGCGGGGTTCACACCGCCACCTCCACCCGACTGGTGGCAGTGATGGCAACCTCCTCCAGAACGGTGCCACCGACGGTGGCGGATTCCTCCAGTTTGGACCATTGACAGCCGGCGTAAATCACCTTCACATCCGGCTTGCAGACCACCAGAGAAAAATCCTCCATGTCATGGAAATTGAGGCCGTCCACCAAGGCATCGTCAGTGGCATAAATCCGGCTCAAAGCCAGCGCGTAAGTGTTCTCCCCGCGAATGGTAGCCACCGGCTCATTTTGCCCAAAGGCGGCAATGGATTTGGAATCACGACTGGTGACCACGCTGTAGCTCTGAACAATGGCGACCTTGGTGCCGTCCACCTCCAGATAGATGTCCGCCGTGGTTGGAATTTTTTGAATGGTTGACATAATATTTCACCCTCCTTAAACTGTGATGTGGGCCGTCAGATAAATCCGGTTCAAGCCATGGGTCACTGCCATGGAAAATTCCACCACACAGGTGGTGGGATCGGTGGTGTCAGCCTCCACGGTCAAGTCGGAGTAGCTGTCAATGATCTCCCGGGTGACCCGGCTCTCCAGTTCCACCACCACTTGGGACGCAATGGCGCTCCGGGTGGTGGCGTTATTTTTGGCGCGTTGGAATTTAGACTGCAAGCTGGTGCGAATGGCGGGAATCACCTCATCGATGATGAGCATGGTGGTCAGTTCCCGATAGGTGGTGTCGGCAACACCACCGGCGGTGGTCGCCGTGGTGATGCCACGAATGACCCGCACACTGCCGTCAGACAGTTCCAAAGCCGTAACGCCACCTTGGCAGAGAATGTCATATTCTGCGTCGGTGGGTTGCAAGGTCACACCGACAAAGCCACTGAGGGTCTGTCCGTTGAGAGGCACCGCCGGGTCGGTCTGGGTGGTCAAATACCCCGCCACCGCAGCGGCAGCCATGTAGCCACCGAGAGGCTCGTCCCCAGAGCCATAGACATCCGCGCCCACCAAAACCATACGTGGACTGTTCAACGTTGCCGCTCTGGCAACCAGTTCTGCCACGGTAGGTTCCTCCATGCCCACAAAGGCGATGCACTCCCCTTTTTGACTGGAGGCAGATTCCACCAAGGTCAGAACCGCCTTCTGGATGTCCCCATCGGCGGTGCCCAGCACCATATAGCTTGCCAACTTGGTTGCCAAAATGGCAGTGGCGGCGGCGGTGTACAAATCCTGGTCATCCTCTTCCACAGGATAGGCCATGACCGTGCTGGCACCATTGGCAAATGCCAACTGCATCATCGCAGCCAGTTGACTGTCCGCCCCAAAGGTGGTGGTGGCATCGTTGTAGGATGTGACCGTATAGACCCCACCATCGGCCTCAGAAATGCCAATCACTGCCACAATTTTCGTGCCACTCCCGGTGGCAGTCACAGAAGACGCGTCAAAATCCGAGTAAACCCCGGGACGCTCATGATAAATTACACTCATAAAAGTTCCCCTTCCAAAATAAAATCGGTAAACACAGTGGCATCTGCCTCCGGTGTCCAACAGACCACCGCTTCCAATTCCGCAGTCACAGCGCAACTGTACTGATCTGCCGAAGCGTTGTAGGCGCAAGCCCCCATATTGCAGGTCCCCACCGTCCATGGGGCAAAATCCCCCATAAGCAGGTTCAGCAGAGCCAAGGCCTCACTGGCGCAAGCGCTACCCCCCAGCTCACTGGGCGAGGACACCGTAAATTTGGCAGTCACCGCCAAATGGCGACTGCCCCCCGGGGTGAATTGGTGATCCTTTTGCACCACAGACCCAATGGCAACCGCCGTCAACGGTGCCTTCAGCCGAGGTGCAATCCTGTACGGCTTCTCCACCATGGCACGAATGCCACCGGTGGTCAATTTCTCCGCCAAATCCTCAAGAAATGTCTCCATCCCCAGCCCCCTCCTTCACCAAAAGCCCCCAGCGGTAGACCGATTCCGACCCACCGCAAACCAATTCCATGGCGCGCACCACGTACCACTGCCCCTGGGCAAGCACCCGCCCGCCCACATCAAACTTCACATAGGGAGGCACCATAATCTGGTACTTCCCACCGCCGTACCGCCCCAGTTCCTCCAAATTCAAGTTCCGATTTTGCAAACTGGTGTCGTAGATGGGTTGGAAGAAGCCGTGGCACGAAGCCACGACCCCCTCTTGTTCCAGGGATAGTTCCATCCCATAGCCTGTCAGGATTTTTTCAACCATGTTTCTCATGTTGCAACCCCCACAAAGCCCATCTCCCCCTTGGAGTAAGGCGCCATCAGCAACTCTGCCTGGTGGCGCAGTTGCACGAAATACACCCCGTCTTTGGTGATGGAAAAATTCCCCGCCGTAAAACTGGCAATGCCGTCATTGTCCAGAGACTGCCCATAATAGGCCACCGCCGTCCAGGCCGCCGCCGGAACAAAGGTGTTCCGGCAGTCCTCCGGCGAAATCCCCGCCCGCAGGCGGTGGCGCAGTTGTTCCATGGCGGTTTTGCAGTAGATCTCCATACGAGGCCCATCAATAGGCTCCTGGACAAAGCTGACCGCCAGGGCATAAATGTCCTGCTCCATACCTTACAGCTCCAGAACCTTGACCGCATCCTCGCAGATTTTGCCAAAGCCAGAAATAGAGGTAATGGCAGCCCGCTCCAGTTGACGGTCGATGATTTTATCGTATTCCACGGTGATGTCGCCAGCCTGCACCATTTCCAGGGCGTAGTTTCTGTCCAGACCAATCAGCTGACCAGAGGGCACACAGCTAGAGCGCAACAGCTCCGCACCGATGGGCGTAGAAAGAGCGCCAGTGCCTTGGAAGTTGAGACCAGTCAGAGGATTTTGCAGTTCAGACAGATTCAGCATTTGCACCATCACATCGTTGGGGCAAAGGAAGGTGTTCAGCTGATAGGGGTCAAACTTGGTCCAGAAATTGACCAGATCGGAGTAGGTCAGGCTGGAGCCAGCGATGTCCACAGCCTCGGCAGCATTGTTGTTGCCGTCGCCATTGAGCAGAACTTCAATGGCATCCTGCAGGTGCATGGTTTGAATGTACTGACCAATTTGGCGCAGTGTCACAGAGAACAAATCCAGCTTTTGGAATCGAATGGCCTCATAGGATGCCACCAGCATACGACCGCGTTTGTTCAGTTGCACCAGATTTTCCTTGGCCTTAACCTCGGTAGCAGGAATGGTGGCACCTTCGGCCACGCGCGCCAGTTCCTTGTCCATGTCGTCGGGGACGGAGTAGACAGAGCGGTAGTCCAGCGCGTTGATGTTGGTGGTGGTGGCGGTGATTTTAGGCAGAATGTTGGTCTCATCCATGCCGGTGCGCACCGCGCGGGAGATGTATTCTGGGAACAGGACGGAACCGTCCATGGTGGAAAAAAACTTCTCCACAGGGTCAGAGTAAGCACCCTTGACCTTGATGTCAAAACGCTTCAGCTGACGTTGAAAGGCATCGGTGCCCTCCAAACCAGTGCCACGGTAGTTCTCACTGGGGTCCAGTTGCTCCAAAACCTGGGTAAAGCTCTTACCGCTCTCACGATACATACCCTTTTCCAATCTCAAATTATCAAAACTCATATTCATATCCTCCAAATATTTTAATTGGCCTCTCCCTCTGGGAGAGGTGCCGTCCGCAGACGGAGGAGAGGGCGCCCCTCTCCGTCAGCTACGCTGCCAGCTCTCCCAAAGGGAGAGCCATCATCACTTATAGGAAAATCCCCACCGTTTTCGCCGTGGAATCCACTTTCAAAACCCAAATCTCACGCCCGTTGGTTGCATCCACCTTAACACCGCCATCGCCATCGGCAACCAGCTTGACAAAGCCAACAGTAGGAACTGTGGTGCCGGTATAGCCCATCTCCTGATAGCCCTTGCACAACACACCCACAGCGCCATCGCGAACATCGGCAGTGATGCCACAGAACACATCGCCAGCGGTGGCATCCTTCACGGTGCCATTGCCCGCCATGACGCAGGGATACCCCTCGGTGGCAGTGCCACCAGAACCAAAGGTCAAAAATTCGTGACCCACAGCGTTAAAAGAAATATTCATAATCCATCCTCCATCAAATCAAAAATTCATCTTCGCAAAGTTTCTCTTTGCGGGTAGCCTGTGGCAGTTGGGTGCCACCCTGGAACATACGTCCAAATTTTTTGCCCAAAGCGTCATGAAATTCCGCCAGTTCCAGAGGCTCCAATCGGTCAGCCAAGGACATGAGCAAGGATTTTTCCATCCCCAAGTCCACGGTAAGCCCCATAGAAACCACTTCATCTTTCAACTTTTTGCGGTAAATACGCCCGAGCGCCTCCAATTCAGCATCCGCCTGTTCCACCTTTCCCTCACCCCCCTTCTTCTTCAGTACGCCAGAAGCCATCTGTGCAGGCACCGCCACAAAAGACACCTCATAGGCATCCTGGGGCTGACCCAAAATCACATGACAGCTCTGCTCTTTGTAAACCTGCCCCTTCTGGTGGGAGCAACTGTCGTAGTCCTGCCCACAGATGGAGCAGGTGCGACTGCCCATAGCGCAACCGACAGACACCTCTTTTTTGATGCCCGCCTCCAGTTCAGCAACCAGTTGTTCCTGGGTTGCCAGAGTGTAGCCCCAGCCCTTGACATAGGCCAAGTCGCCAACCTCCACAACCTCCGCGTCAAAAATCCGCGCCACCTGACCACCGCTGACCCACTGGTGGTCGCAGATGCAGGTTTTGCCCTGAAACAGCTCTGCCAAAACCGGCAAAGCCTGGGTGTCAAACCGCTCCCCATCCCGGTCAACCTGGTTGTCGCAAAGACGGAGGGAGAAGACATAAACCTCCTCCGGCTCCAAGTCCCGCTTGGTGTAGCGATTGATTTTGTCCATTTGCTCCCAGGTGACGGCTTGCCCGCCGTCCAGCAAATCCGCTGATTTGTTTACTTGCATACGCTCAACTCCTCCTCAATT
>JAWXUJ010000014.1:0-13945 GCA_044432765.1 Eubacteriales bacterium
AAAGGACACCATGAGAACGCCACCGCTGATCCCGGGCAAAATCGCCCCACAGCCAATGAACATCCCCTGTAAAACGGAGAGAAAATACTTCATGTAGTCTCCTTTCGGGTATAGACAAAAATGCCTGCCAAAATGGCAAAACCGCCTAAAATAGTGACGATGGACAGAGTTTCAGCGAAGAAAAGCAGACCAAGTAGGGCGGCGAAAATCGGTTCCAACAGCTTGGTCATGGAGATAAAGGCCGGGGTTTCGTACTTCAGACCCCAGGAGAACAGGCTGTGTCCCAACAGGGTGCAGACCAGTGCCAAGGCCAGGGCGATGAGAAAGTCGGTGGCGGTGACGGCAAAGACCTCCACTCGGAGTGCGGAGCCCAACAGGGCGATGGTCAGGGCAGCGCAACCGTAGACGATGGCGGTGTAGACCAGGGTGGAGCAGTCCTTGCGGACGCTTCGCCCCAACAGGGTGTAGACCGACATGGCGGCGGCGCTGGACAAGGCCAAGACGTTGCCGTAGACCTGCCCGCCGGTCATATCCCCGGCGGCAAAGGCCACGGTGACGCCACCCAGGAAGGTCAAGCCAATGCCAATCCAACCTTTGGTGGAGATTTTTTCGCCCCATAAAATCAGGGACAGCAGGGCGATGAAAAAGACCTCTGTGTCTGCCAAAACCACCGACGCGCCGATGGTGGTGAAGTGGAGGGATTCAAAGTAAGCGGTGAAGTGAAGTCCTAGAAAAATGCCGCTGATACAGCTTTTCAGCCAGTGGGATTTGGTCAGGGATTTCAGCTCCTCCCGGTGGCGAAGTAACACCACAGGGCAGAGCACTAAACAGGCCAACAGCATTCGATAAAAGGCCAGCGTCCAGGAAGTGGCGCCGGAGAACCGCACCAAAATGGCGGAGAAGGAGACGAAAAAAACACCGATGAACACGATTAGTTTTGACATAATTTACCTCTATGTGTAGAAAAGACTTGCATTTTACTGAAAACAGTAGTATGATAGTTATGTTTATAAGGAGGTGTCGCCATGCGAATCATCATTTCGCCAGCCAAGAAAATGAAGTTGGATGTGGACACCATGGTACCCACAAGGCCACAGTTATTTCAGGAGGCCACCGCCATTTTAGCCAAACTGCGCACCCTCAACGAAGTGGAATTGCAGAACCTGTGGCAGTGCAACGACTCCATCACCGCTCAGAATGTCCGGCGATTGGAGACCATGGATTTGTCCCGCAACCTGACCCCCGCCGTGCTGGCCTATGAGGGAATACAGTATCAATATATGGCACCTGCCGTCTTTGAAACCACCCATTTTGACTATATTTCAGCCCATTTGCGGATTTTATCCGGCTTTTATGGACTGCTAAAGCCTTTGGATGGGGTCAGCCCCTATCGGTTGGAGATGCAGGCCAAGTTGCCGGTGGATGGTGCCAAGCACCTCTATGATTTTTGGGGCAGCAAGCTGGCAGATCAGTTGGTTTCGGAGACCAATTTGGTGGTCAACCTGGCCTCCAAGGAGTATTCCAAGGCGGTTTTGCCCCATTTGCCCCAGGATGTCCAGGTCATCACCTGCCATTTCAAGGAGTGGAAAGGGGACAAGTTGGTGGAAAAAGCAACCATGTGCAAAATGGCACGAGGCCAGATGGTTCGCTATTTGGCAGAGTGCCAAGGCACCAAACCAGAGGATATTCAGGGATTCAATCAGTTAAACTTTCAATTTTCTCAGGTGGAATCCTCGGAAAATCAATATGTTTTTATCAAAGGAGAATAGAAAATGTTAGAAATTGGAACAAAAGTCCCAGACTTCACTCTGCCGGACAAAGATGGTAATTTGGTTACCCTGTCCAGCTTTTTGGGCAAAAAAGTGGTGCTCTATTTTTATCCAAGAGACAACACCCCCGGCTGTACCCGCCAGGCCTGCGCCTTTGGGCAAAACTACGGCGCCTTCCAGGAGAAAAACGTGGAAGTCATTGGCATCAGCAAGGACAGCGTCGCCTCCCATGGGAAGTTTGCCGCCAAGTTTGAACTGCCATTTATCTTACTTTCTGACCCGGAATTGGTGGCAATTCAAGGGTTTGATGTATGGAAAGAGAAGAAATTGTATGGGAAAGTCTCCATGGGCATTGTCCGCACCACCTACGTCATCGACGAAAACGGTGTCATTGAGCACGTGATGCCCAAGGTGAAGCCAGACACCAATGCCGCCGATATTTTGGCCTATTTGGGCTAACCATCCTGCTTATTCTATCGTACTTTTGGGGAAAAAGCAACAGAGGAGACGTTATGTTAAAACTTTTTTCATTGATTGGACTGTTGGTTTACTTTGCCGTGTTGTTGGTGGCGGTTTTGAAGGAAAAGAAAAACCACACCGTAGAGGACTACTTCTTCGCGGGGCGGTCCCTGCCTTTCTGGGCCCTGTCCATCACCTTCATCGCCTCCTGGTGGGGCGCAGGCTCGGCACTTTCCACGGCGGATTTGGCCTTTGACGACGGCCTTGGTGCCTTTTGGTACTACGGCGTTCCTGTGCTGATTTCCACATTGCTTCTGATTTTTGGGGCAAAAACCATCCGAAAAGTTGGATTTTTGACCCAGGGTGGCATGATGTCCGCCCGGTATTCCCCATTGGTGTCCAAGTTGCTCTCTGTGTTGATTTTGGCCTTTATGACCTTTAACGCCGCCTCGCAAATGGTGGGCATTGGCGACTTTTTCGGTACCTATTTGGGCATCCAGTACGAGGTCGCCATTGTGGTTGGCACCTTGATTGTCCTGGCCTATTCCATGTTCGGCGGGTTCCGCGGGGTAGTGCTCACCGACATCATCCAGTTTGTCCTTCTACTGATTTCCGCCATTTTGGTCTTTGTCATCGCCATGGTAAGTGCCGGCGGGTTCTCCAATATCGCAAACGTTGCGTCGGATTTGGGCAAAGGGGACTTTATGGACTTCGGAGCAGGTGCCTCCAAGTACATGATGTACATGGTCACCTTCGGTTGCTCCTGGGCCATTCAGGCCAATGTCTGGCAGAGAATCTCTGCGACAAAAAATCCGAAAGATGGGAAAAACATGGCAATTATGAGCTTTTTTGCCTATATTCCACTCTATTTAATCGTGGTGTTCACCGGCATGGCGGGCATTGCCCTCTATGACACCCTGCCAACCGGAGGCATTGTTTCCGCCATTGTGGTGGACTATATGCCACCCATTGTGGGAGCACTGGTGTTTATTGGCATCTCTGCTGCCATTATGTCCACCATGGATTCTCTGATCAACACCGCTGCCATGACCATCTCCATGGACTTGGCACCCCAAGACCGGGCAGAGGAGAAAAAACTCTCCACCTCCCGGTGGGCAACTCTGGCGGTAACGGCAGTGGCACTGTTGATTTCTCTGGAAATTCGGTCCATTTTGGATGTGGCCTGGATGGCTTCGGATATTTTGACCACCGGTGCCTTTGTGCCTCTGGTCATGGGTTTCCTGTGGAAGCGGGGCAACACAAAGGGGGCATTGACCTCCATGATTTGGGGGTTCCTCTTCTGCACGTATAATCTGCTAATCACCTTCGGTGTGCCTTTGCCCGCCCTGTGGGAACAGCAGTCGGCGGTGCAGGTCATCGTGGGTGTGGGGACATCCCTGGTGCTCTATGTGGCAGTCAGCCTGGTCACCAAACCGGAACCAGAAAAATCCACAGCTTTGATGAAATAAAAAAATCGGACGAGGAATCTCGTCCGATTTTTTTATGGTTCTTGTACTTGTTGGCGTTGTTCTTTGACCCAATAATAGGCATTGGACAAGGTGGTGTGGTAGAAGGGTAAAAAGAGGATGTCCACAAACATGGAGAACAGATAAGTGATGCCCAGGAGGACGTAGGTATTTCGGTCGGTGTAGGGCAGAGGCAGAAGTTCATAGGTATAGATGGTGAACACAATGGTGCCAACCGATGCCAGAATTTGATACCAAAGCAGGTTCAAATCCAGGAAAAACATCTGTATTTTGTAACCGCGGGTCATTTGCTTACTGCGGGAAATGGCCTCCATAGGGGCGATGTCTGGGTTCTCCAGGAGGATGTACAGGGCATAGCGGTAGCGATAGGCGGCTACAATGCCGGGGATGATGAACAGGCACGTCCACAGTACCACCAGGAAATACTCCAGAATCAAAAGCAACAAAACGGAGAAAAATCGGCGAAAAACCTGGGTGATTTTTTCAAATCCCACGTTTTCCTCCCCACGGCTCAGGGACATGGAGTAGTGGATGTAGCCGGTGGACCAGATGGTTGCCAGCACCTGCACCACGAAGGAAATCAGCAAAAGGAACAGTGTGGAGTTGTTCCGCATAACGATAGCGGAGATGCCAGAAACGTCATTGATGGCGGACTCCAAATAGTAGGAACCCCATTCACTCAGTGCGATGAACACCAGGAGAATCAGCCAATATTGGCAGGTGATTCTGTGGGGGGAGGGGTTTGCCAGGGATACCCGTTGTCGGGCATCGGCTTTTAGTTGGTTGTAATCCATATAGGGTCACTCCTTAGAGATTGATAAGTGTCTCCACAAAGGTGGTTTGGTCGGCAGATTTAAAGAAGGCACTGCCTGCCACCAGAACATTGGCTCCACTTTTTACGCAGATGGGGGCAGTGGCAGAGGCCACACCGCCATCCACTTCCAATAGACATTGGGGTTGAGATTCGTTGATATAACCGCGGATTTCGGATACTTTTGCCATCATATCTTCCATAAAAGATTGTCCGCCAAAGCCAGGCTCCACGGTCATAATCAGTACCATATCGCACAGGTGGAGGAAGGGCAACACAGCAGAGGCTGGGGTTTTTGGCTTCACAGAGACGGCGGCTTTTTTGCCCTTGGCGCGAATCAGTTCCAGGGCTTTCAAGGTGTTTTCTGCAGTGTCGGCCTCCACATGGATGGTGACGTAATCAGCGCCAGCATCGCAGAATTCCTCCACATAGCGGACGGGACGGTCAATCATCAAATGGACATCCAAGACCAAATCGGTGATTTTGCGGACATCGGACAGGACGTTGAGACCGAAGGAAATATTGGGGACAAAGTTGCCATCCATCACATCAAAATGGACAAATTCAGCTCCGCTTTTCTTAATTTTAGCAATATCTTCGCCCAAAACAGCGAAGTTGGCAGCAAGGATGGATGGGGCGATAATGTTCATAATGGGTTCCTCCAAAGACGAAATTTGTGGAACTGTGGCACCAAGGTCACAGCAGTTGCATAGATATAATTGTGCGCCCCAGACAGCGGCTCTCACGCTTACGCAGTGAAAAAGGTGCATGGGTGTGGTCATCCAGTGGATGGCCACACTGCCAATTACCGTTAATTATACTACTAGAACACTCTGCTGTCAATGGGCGGTTGACGAAAGGGGGAAGAATGGATATAATGAAGGAAAAGGATGGAGGTGACCCATATGGTGGTACTGCCAGAGGATGGCACGGCGTTATATGCCGGGATTTACAAACAATTTCGCCAACAGATTCAAGATGGAACCTTAAAAGCAGGGGACAAGCTCCCCTCCAAGCGGGTGCTTGCCAGCCAGTTGGGGGTCAGTCTGAACACGGTGGACGGTGCCTATGGGCAGCTTCAATCGGAGGGTTACGTGGAATCCCGCCCCAAAAGTGGCTACTACGTCTGCTATATCGAAACCATGTTGCCCATGTCTACCACCCCGATGACAGTGGCACCGTCCATGGGGGAGCCAAGCATAGCGGTGGTGGACTTTTCTCCCCGGGGCATTGCAGCAGAAAAATTTCCCTTTACCGTCTGGCAACGGATGCTGAAGCAGGCCTTGGCAGATGGCGATGCACTCAGCCGTAGCCCCCGTCAGGGGGACTGGCAACTGCGCCAGGAGATTGCAACTTATCTCCACCGCGCTCGTGGTGTCAATGCCACGGCGGACCAGGTGGTCATCGGTGCGGGAACAGACCGGCTTTTGGCCATGGTCAGCTATATTTTACCCTCGGATTGGCAACTTGCCATTGAAAATCCGGTTTACACCAAGGCCTACCGCCAGTTTGCCCGCATGGGTCATCCGGTGGTGCCGGCGGAAATCGACTACGACGGGGTCATGGTGGAGCCATTGGAATCTCTGGAGCGGGCAGTGGTCTTCACCACCCCATCCCATCAGTACCCACTGGGGCTGAGTATGCCCATGGGACGGCGGGTGAAACTGTTGAACTGGGCAGGGACGAAGCCGGAGCGGTATATCATCGAGGACGATTACGACTCGGAATTTCGCTACGACAGCAAGCCGGTGCCCTCCCTCCAAAGTATTGACCACCACCACAAGGTCATCTATTTGGGGACATTTTCCCGGAGCATTGCGCCCTCTATTCGGGTCAGCTATATGGTGCTTCCACCCTGGATTTTGGAGCGGTATCAGCAGGAATATGGAGAATTTTCTTCCGATGTTTCCGCATTGGAACAGCGGGCGTTGGCCTATTTTATGGCAGGTGGCCACTTTGAAACCCACCTGAACCGGATGCGTGTGCACTATCGGAACAAGCGTCAGTGGATGCTGGATGCCATGGAGGGGCTGTCAAACATGGCGGTCATCGGCGAGGCAGCGGGGCATCACCTGACCCTGAAGTCTAAAGTCGGCATGACGGAAGTGGCACTGTGCCAAAAGGCCAAAGAGGCCGGTGTGATGGTCTACCCCATCTCCCCCTACTTCCTGGGAGACTGCCCTTATGAAGGAAAGGTGCTTCTGGGTTTTGGTGGGCTTTCCAAAGAGGAAATCCAAAAAGGCATGGAGCTTTTGACCAAGGCGTGGCAATGATTTGACAAAAATAACCATTATAAATTTCTCTTTTCGGTGGCATACTATTGGTGCAATCTCAATGAAAGGAGGAATTTTATCATGGAACACGCTAACAAATGTATCGAATGTTGTGTGACCTCTTGTGCCAACCATTGCTGTGGCGAAAACTACTGCAGCTTGAACAAAATCAAGGTGGGCACCCACGAGTGCAACCCCAAAGTGGATGCTTGCACCGACTGTATGTCCTTCATCAAGAAATAATCAAACCTAGAAAAAACCACAAAACAGGGACTTTTCGTCCATGTTTTGTGGTTTTTTTAATGCCTACTTTTTGAAAAGGAGGTGCCGTCGTAGACGGCGGAGGATTAGGGGCTATTCAGGGGAAATGACATTCCAATCCTCAGTCCGCTACGCGGACAGCTCCTTTCAAAAGGAGCCTTTTAAACCTGTGCGATAAATTTCAAAAATGCTGCTTGGCCAGCTTCGTTGCGACCGTAGACACCGGCGTGTTCCAATGTTTTGGCAAAGACTTTGCCGGTTTCTTGGTAGACGATGTCCAGTGCATTTTCTGTTGTGATGGTGTAGTTGGGGGCAAATTTCTCAGCCCAGTCGGCGTGGAGGGCGGTCAAGTCGCTACCGTGGAGGTCACCATTGGTAGCCAGGCATTCCGCGACGGCCTTTAGCTCTTCTTTCAAGCGGGCGGGGAGGACAGCTAGACCCATGACTTCGATGAGGCCGATGTTCTCTTTTTTGATGTGGTGCAGTTCGGCATGGGGGTGGTACACGCCCATGGGGTGTTCTTCCGTGGTGATGTTGTTGCGGAGCACCAAGTCCATCTCGTACTTCGCGCCTTTTCTGCGGGCGATGGGGGTGATGGTGTTGTGGGCTTCGCTGTCGGTTTCGGCAAAGACGAAGGCACCTTCGTCGGTGTAGCCTCTCCAACTTGCCAGGATTTTGTCTGCCAAGTCCAACAGGCGGTCTGGGCTTTCACTGGCTATGCGGATGACGGACATGGGCCATTTGACAATGCCTGCCTCCACATCTTCAAAGCCTTGGAAGGTGACGGTTTTCTCAATGGGAGCGCGTTCCATGGCGAAGGTGTAGTGTCCGCCTTGAAAGTGGTCGTGGGACAGGATGGAACCGCCGACGATGGGCAAATCCGCATTGGAACCGACAAAATAGTGGGGGAATTGCCCCACAAAGTCCAGCAACTTGGCAAAGCAGGCGCGGTCAATCTTCATGGGTGTGTGGGCGCTGTTGAAGACGATGCAGTGCTCTGGATAGTAGACATAGGGGGAAAATTGGATGTACCAAGGGGTGTTGTTGATGGTCACAGGGACGATGCGGTGGTTTTGGCGAGCGGGGTGGTTAACCCGACCGGCGTAGCCCTCGTTCTCGTAGCAGAGGAAGCACTTGGGGTAGGTTGCGGCGGGCATATTCCGGGCAGCGGCAATGGCCTTGGGGTCTTTTTCTGGCTTGGACAGGTTGATGGTGATGTCCAACTGACCATAATCGGTGTCACTGACCCATTTTACGTCCTTGGCAATTCGGTCACGGCGGATGTAGTTGGTATCTTGGCTCAATTTATAGTACCAATCCGTGGCATCCACTGGATTTTCTGTGTACAAAATGTTGAATTTTTCCACCACTTGGGAGGGCATGGGGGTCAGACGACCCATCAGCTTGGTGTCGAACAAATCCCGGTAGACAATGGAGTTTTCAGCCAGCACACCGCGGGCGTGGGCATCGTCGCAGAGGGCATCCAGGACAGGTTGGAGTTCGGTGATGGGTTTCACGGATGCAGGTGCTTCGTAGGAGTCCAAACCCATGACTTCCAAAATGGCATTGATGGCATAGGGACGGTCAAATTCGGTGAGCAGACCTGTGGAGACGGCATAGTCTGCCAGTTGGGCGATTGCGGTATTTACATTCATAAATCAGTCCTCGTAGCCGTGGGGATGGGCCTTGTGCCAAGTCCAGGCGGTGGAAATGATGGTTTCCAAATCGGCAAATTGAGGGTTCCAACCCAGGACGGTTTTGGCCTTGTCGGAGGAGGCAATCAGTTGTGCAGGGTCGCCAGCGCGGCGAGGGCAGACCTCGGCGGGGATTGGGTGACCGGTGACCTTCCGGGTGGTTTCCACCACTTCTTTCACGGAGAAGCCAACGCCATTGCCTAGGTTGAACACGTTACATTCGCCACCTTTCAGCAGGTAGTCCAGTGCCAAAATGTGGGCTTGTGCCAGGTCGGTGACGTGGATGTAGTCCCGGACACAGGTGCCGTCTGGGGTTTCGTAGTCGTCGCCAAACATGGAGATTTTGGCGCGTTGGTCGTTGGGAACTTGGAGAATGACAGGAATCAGGTGGGTTTCTGGGTTGTGGGCTTCGCCGATGGCACCGGATGCGTGAGCACCGCAGGCATTGAAGTAGCGAAGGGCAACGTAACGCAGGCCGTGAGCCTTGGCGGTCCAGTCCATCATCTTTTCCATGGACAGCTTGGTTTCGCCGTAGCAGTTGGTGGGGCAAGTCTTGTCGGATTCCAGAATGGGTACTCTTTCAGGTTCGCCATAGGTGGCTGCGGTGGAGGAGAAGACGATTTTGTCCACACCATGGCGGACCATAACACGCAACAGAACGGTGGTACCGCACATATTGTTGTCATAGTATTTCAGAGGATCGGTCATGGATTCGCCCACTTGGGAGGATGCGGCAAAGTGGACAACACCTTCGATGTCCTCGGTGTCAAAGACGTGGTTCAAAGCGGCTTCGTTGCGGATGTCCACCTTGTAGAACTTGGCTTTGGGGTGAACGGCGGCTTCAAAACCGGTTTGGAGATTGTCCACAATGACAACGTCGCGTCCGGCATCAATCAGCTCATAAACAGTGTGGGAACCGATATAACCGGCGCCACCTAATACTAAAATAGACATAAATAAATCCTCCTAAAAAATTAGTTGCATACGACTACGCCGCCCTCTTGGCGGATGTAGAGCACGTGACAGGTGCCGACGCCCAGGACGGCTTCCATGCCGGCCTTGAAGGTGTCCAGTTTTTCGTAGGGAACGAATGCTTGAATGGTGCCTGCGAAGCCACCGCCGTGAACGCGGGATGCCCCAACACCGTCCAACAGACGGTCAGCGGCAGCCAGTGCAATGGTGACGGCTTGGTTTTGTGGTGTGCGGGACACCCAGATGTTTTGCAGATGGGTGGCAGAGGAAATGCCAGAGGCCTTGATCAAATCCAGGAAACCTTGGAAGTCGCCGTGCTCCAGAGCGGCGGCTTCGTCCTGGGCTTTTTGGTTGTCGGCGAAGAAGTGGATGGCACGGACAATGGCGCGGTCGCTGACCTTGCCTCGCAGGTCTGCGATGGAGGCCCAGAACTTGGACTCATCCACATGGCGGAGCTTTTCAGCCCCTAGCAGTTCTGCCACGGCGGTCATCTCTTGGGGAATCATGCTGTAGTCGTCACTGAGGTCGGCATGGTCGGACATGGTGTCCACAATGCACAGCGCGTGGTGAGCAGTGGCGAAATCAAAGTCCACCTTTTTCACCACAGGTGCAGAGGGGTCGCAGAAGTCGATGGCAACCACACCGCCCACAGAGGAGCCAGTTTGATCCATAAGACCGCACATTTTGCCGAAGTAGTAGTTTTCTGCATATTGGCCGATTTTGGCAATGGTGATGGGGTCGATTTCGCCCTTACAGCAGAAGTGGTTGAACATTACGCCCACCAGAACCTCATAGGCTGCAGAGGAGGACAGGCCGGAGCCACCCAAAACCGTGGAGGTGACGTAGGCATCGATGCCCTGGATGGTGTAGCCCATGGAAGCGATTTTGGCGGCAACACCGCGAACCAGAGCCATGGAGGTGTTCTTCTCAGACTCTTGGACGGTCATGTCGGACAAATCCACGGTGAGAAGTGGGTAGCCCTCGGAGTAGATGCGCACCACACCGGAGTCGTTGGCACTGGCGCAGGCCAGCATATCCAGGTTGACACTGGCGCAGAGGACGCAGCCATGTTGGTGGTCGGTGTGGTTGCCACCGATTTCTGTCCGACCGGGGGCGGAGAAAATGGCGACTTCATTGTCCACACAGGTGGGGAAGTGCTCCAGGTATTGCTCCATCACGTGGGCAACCCGGTCTTTGTTGGGTGCCAGCAGGGACAGATCGCCGTTGGGAGCATACAGCTTGGTCAGGCGGGCATCAAAGTCGCCGGCTTGGAGTTGCTTCAAAAGTTGGTGACAGGTGTTCATATGAAATCATCCTTTAATTTAGATTATACTTGCATGGTAACAAATTTTTAGTAAAAATTCAAGGGTAAAATTACGGAAATAAAATTTTCAGCGAATGGCACAAAATGGGTATGACTATTTCGGTGTTTTTGCCTTATCTGCGGTGGTTCTGACGGTGAGGGAGGGGGGCACCACCACTTTGAGGGGCAGGGCGCGCACTGGGTCGGCACCGCCGACGGAGGAACGCTCCGCCAAAAGCCGGAGGGCGGTGCGGGCCATTTCCTCCACGTGGGCGGAGACGGAGGTGAGGGGTGGCTCTACCAGAGCGGAGCGGGGGGTGTCGTTGAAGGATACCACGGATACGTCCTGGGGCACCTGTTTCCCATGGGAAATTAAGGCGCGGACGGTGCCAATGGCACTTTCTTCGTTGGCACAGAGGAAGGCGGTTGGGCAATTTTTGTGGGTTTGGAGGAAGTCTGTCACCGCCGTTGCCGCCGATTCTGCGGACATGGGGCAGTCTAACAGATAGTCCTCCTGGAGCAGTTCGGCCTTGGTCATCTGTTGCAGGAAAAGTTGTTTCCGGACTTCCAAAGCTCGCTGTCTTCGGTCATCCAGTTTGAAAGTGGGGCCAACAAAGCCGATTTCTCGGTGATTTAAGGCGAAAAGATGCTCCAAAGCCAGGGAGATGCCCAGGGAGTAGTTGAGCACCACGGCATCGAACTGGGACTCCTGGGGCGAGGAATCCAAAAAGACCACATTGGGGCAAATGGATTCCAAGGACTGTACCATGGTGGGGGAGAATATGCCGATGGCCACGATGCCGTCCAATTTGTCACCCTCTGGTGGAGAAAATTGTTCGCCCTGTTGGTTCAGGGGGATGCAGGTGAATTTTTTGTCCAAACAGGTCTGGCGGACAAAACCGCTGAGGTAGAGGTAGTAGGGGTCTTCCAGCTGTTGGGTGGGGGTCAGCATCTCTGCCATGCCGATGCGGAGAAGGCCTTTTGGCGTACGTCCCCGACGGCTTCTGGTGGCGGTGTAGTTGAGCCGTCCCGCCTCCTCCAACACCAGTTTTCTGGTCTCCGGGCTGACGGTCAAAGATGGGTCACCGCTCAATATCCGGGAAATGGTGGCCTGTGCATAGCCGGTGGATTCTGCCAGTTCTTTTAAGGTGGCCATCGCGCACCTCCTTAATTTTTAGTAAAAATATTATACACCACAAACCAACCCATTGCAAGAGAAAAAATGAAAAATCTGGCTGGGCAATGCCCGGCCAGATTTCAAATTATTTGGTTTCGTTGACCAGGATGGCAACGGTGAAGGTCATGGTGTTGGGGCCGTAGTAGTATTCGATGCCGGCGCGGGTGCACTCGTCACTGACCACCATGCCACAGGCCTCCAAACTGGGGGCTTTTTGGTCGGGGAACCGACATGGTGCATCGGGGTATGTACAGGTTTCACACAGTTCGCAATGGGCGGTGGACATTCCGCGAACCTGGTGTCCATTTGCCCGCAAATTTGCTAAAAAGCCTTTCAAATTCTGGCGACATTTTTCTTGAATGGCATCGATGGAAACCATGTCAAAGCTGTTTTGGAGCGTGCCTGTGACTTGTAACAGCATCCCGTAATCGAAGGATTGGATGAAGGCGGCGACTTCTTCCAGGGAGCCACAGCCGGGAGGGCAGACCCAGGAGGTGCCGTATTTGTGACATAGGTTGTCGGCGCACATATCCCGGACTTCCGGGCGAAATGCCACCTGCTGCAAGTCCAGATGGCCGGCGTTGGTGAAGCCTGCGTCCAGTGCCATTTGGACGGTGATTTGATGTTGTTCCATAAAATCCTCTCCCTTTTGTGTGAATTAGTCCTTGTTGGTACGACGGTAGATTTCGTTGGCAATGGAGGCGAAGCCGGGGATGTCCAGGGTTTCGCCACGAATGTTGGCGTTGTAGCCATTTTGCTCCAGAATTTCCGCAAGTTCTGCCTTGGTAAATTGGGCAAAGCTGGCAGACAGACCGTTGACCAGGGTTTTCCGGCGCATGGCAAAACTGGCCTTGACCACCCGGAAGAACAGGGCTTCGTCCAAAATCTCACAGGGTGGTTCCTTGCGGACGTTCAATTTGATGACCGCCGAGGTGATCTTGGGCTGAGGGATGAAGCAGTGGGCGGGAACATCGAAGAGCAGTTCTGGCTCTGCGTAGTAGTTGCAGAATATGGTGAAGGCACTGTAGTCGGAGGTGCCGGCTTTGGAGCAAATCCGTTGGGCAACCTCTTTTTGCACCATGACGGTTACTGCTTCAAAACACTTGCTCTCCAGCAGAGCGGCAAGGATGGGGGAGGTGATGTAGTAGGGCAAATTGGCGCAGGCCATGGGGCGCAGGCCTTCAAAATTTTCCGCCACCAGTTTGGCGATGTCCTGCTTCATAATATCCCCGAATTGGATGACCAGATTTTCGTGGCCTGCCATGGTCTCTGCCAAAATGGGTTGGAGGCTGGTGTCCACCTCCACTGCCAGGACTTTTTTGGCGGCATAGCATAGCTCGTTGGTGAGAGGACCAATGCCGGGGCCGACTTCTAGGACACCGCAGGTCTGGTCGATACCAGCGTCTTCGGCAATTTGTTGGGGTACCCAATTTTGGGTGAGGAAATTTTGACCTTTTGCTTTGGAGAAACGAAAGCCATGGCGGGCCAAAAGTTCCTTGATTTCATCGATATTGCATAAATTCATAATATACCGCCTTCCATTTCCTCTATCTTACCAGATTTCAGGCGATTTTGCAATAAAAAATGACGGTTGCGTAGCAACCGCCGGAGACTGCCCAAAAATCTCCAGACCGAAATTTTCGCAAGGAGGGAAAGCGTGAAAGGGAACCTCGGTTCCCATTCGTGTTGAGCGAAGCGGATAAATCCGCCCGCAGGCGACTCGGCTTGTCAAAAACAAA
>JAWXUJ010000015.1:0-11957 GCA_044432765.1 Eubacteriales bacterium
TGCATCGAAACGCTGGAAATCACCCATGGGGGACTTCACTTGGTGTAAAAACAGACAGGAGGGGTGAAGATGTTTCCACTGGCAACAGTTCAGAGCAGAATCGGGCAGATTTGCCCCAATGCACCCTGGCGGGGCTTGACGCCGAAGGGCTACAACTGCGGGGTGCTCTTCGGGGAAACCGGCAAAGAAAATCAGCCCTATGACGACCTGTGGCTTCAGTTTCTGGCACTGCAACAACAGGCCCAAGTGCAACAAATTGAACAGTCCAACGTGACTCAAATTGCTCTGAAAATCCTTATGGAATTAAATGAACAGTGGACTTATTTAGAAGAAAACCAGGTTGAAAACAGTCGTTTGTGGAGAACCTTGCAACAATATACCACCTATTTACAGAAAACAGGTGCCACCCAAGCCACCACCATTTTGGCATTGCAACGGCAGGTGGAACAGTTGTGTGTCCGGGCAACTATTACAGACACCAACCACCACCGCAGCGTAACTACCAGAGAAAAATATCACACAACAACATCACATTTTCAGGACAGCGCCACCACCGCCCACACCAAAGAAATGGCAACAACAATCCAAAGGGAGACGTTGGTCACCCAGGAAAATCGAGAAATCCACCAGGAATTTTCTACAGAATTCCAGGAAAATCAAGTAGAAATTGAGAAAAATCATCAGCAAATCGTGGAGTCAAAAAACCTGGAGACATTGGAGCAAACCAAGGCAAAAATCCAAAGAGAAATCAGGCACAAGCAGGAAGAAAACAGGCTGGAAACCCATCACCAAGCCACGAAAAAAGTCGCTGAAATCCACCGCGAAACCCAGGAAAAAAACACCACAACACGGCAGGATTTAACCGCATTGATTCAATCAGAACTCCATCACAACCAAGTTCAAATGGAAGGGCAAATCCGCCAGTTGGAGCGCTGGAATTCTGGTGCCAATCGCCCGGAAATCGCCACCCATTGGAATGAAAAAATTCACAGATTGACAACCCAACTCCCGGGTACATTCATGGTGGAATCCACCGCCCAAGGGCAGGTGACCCGCCACCGCAGTCGGCTCCTAGAAGTGCTGGTGCAGACCGACCAGAAGACAGTGGAAACCCTGTGGGAAACACTGACCACCAGCTCCCATTTGACCCACGTGCAACGAATATTTTTTCAGGAAAACAGCCGCTTTTCCAAGGAAAAACAGGTGAAAACCTTTTTGCAGACAAGAAATAAACAGGAATATGTGGAGGTGGTAAACCTGCTGAAACAGGCCATCCACACCGCCCATTTCCACACAGAAAACCAAACCAAAACTTTAGAAAATTCCAATTCTACGGTGGAATACACCAGAGAAATTGTCCATAAACAGGTAGAAATTCCGACTTTTACAACGAAAATAGAAACGCGCACCGAAATTCTACCAGGAGAGCGGACGAACATCTGGCACCACCTGTCCCACCAGTTCCACACCGCCACCGACAGTCAGCGGAAAACCCTGCTTCAAACATTGGAGCAAGCCACTAAAACCGTGACCGCACTCCCCGAAATCCACACGAAAACCGCCAGTCGCCAGGTCACAGAGCCAGGGACAACGATGGAGAAGTCTATCACAGAACAGGTCGTCCATAGGGAAATCATCCAGACGATGACGCCGGCAGAGGTGACCTATTCCATCGGGGAAAGCCAAACAAACCAAAAAGAAATTCACCAATTTTCTGAGAAAGAAACAGTGGAAAACTTGGATAAAATTGTGGAAAATCAAAGATTTTTCAAGCTTATAACAACCCTCGCCCAAGCACCAAATCTACCTCGGGTGGTGGAATATTTGGAGACTTCCACCGTCTTTCACCGCCGAGAAAACCAGGAAAAATTGACCCATCGCCTTCGCACAGTTTTGGCACAATCCAAACCATTGGAGGGCAAAATCATCCTTCAATCCATGGGACAACAGGAGGGCGCAGTGCTGTTGCAATACTTGCAACAGGCCGGTGTGGCACCTCAAACTGCAACTACCATGCGGGCGGTTTCCGCCTTGCGAAATGTCTTCCGTCAGTATCGCAGTCAGGAAAAACAGCGGGTTTTGCGAGAGGTTTTGGAGGATTTTGTATCATTCCACAGTAGTAAAACCCTGACAGAACGGACGGTCTCCGCGTTGAAAATCCTTCAACAAATTCATACAGAAAAAAACACCCCACCAACGGTCACTAACCGGGAAACCACGGTGGAAAAAGAGAGCGAAATTTGGCAAAAACCCCCGCCCATCACCTTGCTTCAAGCCCTGGAATTGCCCCTTTTAGAACCGTGGGAAGGGAAAATTAACAGCCAAGAGATTGCCACCTTGGCACCGCCCCAGTTGCAGATGAAACAGGTGGCATACCACACCCAATCTCTGGGCATAGCCTTGGAAAAACAGGGCTATCATGCGACCAACCAACCACAAAACCGGGTGGAAGTACAGTCAAAAAGCAGGCTCCGAAATCAACCAATCCCAGGCAAAACATCCTGGAGAACTGCCACGGATTGCACCGTCATACCCCTTGTACAAAGAGAGTATACCACGGTAGCGACCATTGCAAATATTCTGCAAAAAGTAGATTCTATCGGTGAAAAAACAGAAAAAACAGAAAACTTTGAGATAAATAATTACGAAAAGTCGGTAATCATGGAGAAAACCATCCCGCCGTCTCACCAACAGGCCACCCAGGTGACCTACCAACCTGCGCCTATGGAAACCCTCCGAACAACCGCGGAATCCACCAAACTGGTGGTGGAGAAAAAAAGCAAGTGGAACGCGGCGGTGACCTATCGCAAAACCGCTATCACCCAGGCTTTTCCTTTGGTGGAACAGGCGGGGAAATTGGCGCATAGTCCTGGCGAAAAGCCCAGTCTCTTCTCCGGGAAACAGGGGTTGACAGCGCCACCCTCTGCAGGTCAACCCATGCGGAAACAGCCTGCCCCATGGGGGGAGACGCAGTTGACCTTCACCCGTCCTCTTACCATACAAAAAACAGAAGAAATCGCTACCATCACCGCCAAAAACACGGTGGAAAAGGTGGTGCAAGCAGAGGTTTCCGCCCGAATTTCCACCGTTCACGAAAAAATCCGTGGCGACCAGGAAAAACCAAGCCAAGGGCGGGCTGTTGCTTCATTGACCGCCACCGTGGCAGAGCAACAGGCCAAATTACAGCAGTTGGAACAGCATACAAAGCCCGTGGCTGACGGTGACGTCCAAAAACTAGCCAAAGCCGTCCTGCGAGAAATGGATGCCCAAATTCGTTTGGAGCGCCAACGGCGGGGCATCCTTTGATAACATTCAGGAGGTGGGAACATGGCATTGGAAAAGGCCAAATTAGAGGTGGAACAGGAGAGCGGAACCTACCACATCCCGGTCCAGTTCAACCCATCGGAATATAATATTTCTGACAGCGTCCAGTACAGCGAGAAAAACATCCCCGCCACGGCGGGACCCATCATCCAATTCGTCTCCGGGGCATCCTCCACCCTGAGCCTGTCCCTGATTTTCGACACCTACGACACCCCAGAGTCCGGGGTGCGCCAAATCGGCGGGGACAAAACCGCCGTGTCGGATTTGTCCAACATCACCCCGACAGACGTATCTAAATTGACCAGAAAGGTTGCAAAATTGACCCAGATTGAGGGCAGTCTCCACCGTCCACCTCTGGTGACATTTCGGTGGGGCAGTCTCCATTTCAAGGGTGTCATCACCGAAACAAAGCAGAGTTTCACCATGTTTATGCCCTCTGGAATGCCGGTGCGAGCCCGGGTGGAGCTGACCTTTAAATCAGTCATCGACCCGGGAGATAAGAAGCGGGAAAGCCCCTTCGAGTCTCCGGATCGCACCAAATACCGCACCATCCACCAGGGAGAACAGCTGTGGCATTATGCCCAAACCGAGTACGGTGACCCGGAAAAATGGCGGGTCATTGCCAGCAACAACCAACTGATGAACCCTCTGGACATCACCCCTGGCATGGTCATCAAACTGCCCGCCCTGTAAGGAGGAACGCCCATGAGCCTGATGACGGCAAGCACCCAATCCTATGGGGATTTAACCGCCCAATACGGTCAATTTTTGGCCCCGGCCTGCCAAATTAAAGTGGATGGCAAACCATTGCCTCAGACCATTGGTGTAGGGCAGGTCATCGTTTCTCTGTCCTTGGACGCGGCCTCCACCGTCACCTTTTCCGTGGAGGGCGCCTACAAACCCCAAAACACAGCCTTTGACAGTTCTGTGAAAAACATCTTTAAACTAGGTGCAAAGGTGGTGGTTTCCCTGGGTTATGGTTCTGATTTGTTGGAAATTTTCCAGGGCTTTATCTTCGGTGTGGGAGTGTCCTTTGGGGACAGTCCCACCATGAACATCACCGCCATGGATTTGCGCCGGCTGATGATGGAAGGCACCGCCCGGGAGGAAAAACACGTGGTCACCACCTACAGCGGGGCATTCGAGGCAGTGATGGAGCGGTACAGCAGTGTCTGCACCGCCAAAGAGGTGACTGCCACCGACAGCGATGAAATTGCATCCATCGTACAGCGTGTCTCCGACTATGCCTTCGTCAAAGAAGTGCTGGCAAACAAGGCAAACCGGGAGTTTTTCGTCTTGGGGGACACGGCCTACTTTCGGGAAAAGGCCGCCAACAAAACCCCGTGTGTCAAGCTGAATTGGGGGGAGGGACTTCTCAACTTCTCCCGGAACAGTCTGTATCAAAATATCAAAATCACCGTTCTGGGCTTCGATTCGGACAACAAAGAGGCCATCTCCGCCGACGTTACCGCCAAGGCCGGGGAGAGCCAGACCCAGGTGGTGTCGCCCAACGAGACCATTTTGGTGGACTCCGATGCCAAGGAGGTGGCAAAGGCCAAAAAGCGAGCGGAAAAAGAGGCCGCCGACCGAAAGGCAAAGGCGCAAAGTGGCAGTGGCAGTTCCGTCGGATTGCCAGAAATTGTGCCGGGGCGGTTCATCACCCTGGGGCAACTGGACGACGATTTAAATGGCGACTATTACATCACCGAGGTGAACCACACCTTTGGCAATGACGGTTTCACCACAGATTTTCAGATTGGAGGTTGGACATAATGGGCTTTTACGACGCATTGGTCACACCGCCCCAATCCCCCGCCACCCAGGAGATGTACAGCATCACCACGGCAAAGGTGGTGGAAAACTACGACGACAAGCATCCCGGCATGGTGAAAGTGGAACTTTTCATGGGTGAATCGGGAAAAAACCAAAGCGATTGGGTACGGGTTGCCCAACCCTACGCCGGCAAGGGCTACGGCACCTACTTCCTTCCAGAAATCGGGGACGAAGTGGTGGTGGCCTTCAACCAGGGCAACCGGGACAACCCCATCGTCCTGGGCGGTCTTTGGAACCAGGTGGACACGGTACCTCCTGACACGGCTGTGGAGAACAACACCATCAAGCGGATTCAAACCAAGGGCGGTCACCAGATTGTCTTCAACGACGAAAGCGGCAAAGAGACCCTGTCCCTCCAGACCCCCAAGGGTTTTACCCTATTATTAGACGACGAAAACCAAACCATCGACCTGAAAGATGGGGACGGCAAAAATATGGTGACCATCGATGGAAGTAACGGTACGGTCACCGTCCAGGCGGACAAAAAACTGGTGTTGGACGTAGGTGGCAGTGGCCTGACCTTAGATGGCACTGGGAAAAGCGCCACCTTAAAAATGGACAACATCATCATCGAAGCAGGTCAAGGCTTGACGCTGAAAGGCCAAAATGTAAAGGTGGACGGTGCCATGGTGGCAGTTGCCGCCTCGGGCAACGGAGAGTTCACAGCCAGTGGGGTGCTCACCCTGAAGGGTGCCATGGCGAAAATCAACTAGGGAGGTGGAACCATGGCATATCCAGACACAGGCAAGGAATTTTTAGGGGTGGGCTGGGCCTTCCCCTTGGCGGTGGATTCTGCCACAGGCCGGATGCAGGAGGTGTCCTCTGAAGCGGACATTCGCCAGGCTATTCCGATTATTTTAGGCACTGCCCTGGGACAGCGGGTGATGCAACCGGAGTTTGGCTCCACCCTGTCTAATTTCGTCTTTGACAACCCCAGCTACACCGCCCGGGTGCAGTTGGAAAACGAGGTGGTGGCGACACTTCATCGGTGGGAACCGCGGATCACCCAAATTGAGGTGACGGTCACCGATGGCGGAGAGGGGTGCTTGCTCCTCAACATTGCTTACGTGGTGCGGGCCACCAACAACCCATACAATTTGGTCTACCCCTTCTACTTGCAAGAGGGGTTGGAACTTTGACAGAAAGGAGGTGACGACCTTGGAAATCGACGGCAGAACACAAGCGGATCTGGTTAGGATTTTGGAACAAAAAGCGACAGCTTACGTGCCAGAATGGCGATTTGACCGGGAAAATCCCGATTTGGGCACCACATTGGCCTTGATTTACAGCCAGATGTTTGCCCAGACTTTGAAGCGATACAACCAGGTTCCAGAAAAAAACCGGGTGGCATTCTTTTCCGCTCTGGGCGTGGACTGCGCCCCACCGCTGCCCGCCCAAGGGTTCGTGACCTTGGGTCTGGCCGGAGATGTGGACAGCGGGGAGGAAATTCCCGCAGGCACCCCCCTGCTAGCCGATGGCCCAGAGGGCGAGACGTTGGTGTTTGAAACCCAGGACGACATTCTGGTCACCTCCGCCCAACTGTTGTCCCTGTTCACCGTCTGCGGGGCGGTGGATTACATTGGGAAATGTTATGAAAAATGGGAAAATCAGGGGGATTTCTACGTATTCTCCCGGGAAAACGAAAATCAACAACACCACCAAATGGAACTGTCCCATCTTGTGGTCCTACAGGTCAGCGGTGGGGGACAGGTGACAGTGGCGCTGATTCCAAACCAACGAAAAGAACTAGACTATCACGTTCGCAAGGCCTTGGGCGATTGTTCCAAAGTGATTTGGGAATATAGTCAGGGGGAACAGTGGCACCCCTTTGCCAGTCAAAGCCAATCGGGGAATTGCACCACCTTGCAACTGGATACCCCCGCCCAGGAATCGGGGGGGAAAATTCGGTTGCGACTGGCAGAGCCGATTCCTTCCTTTTCTATAAAGTCGGTGACACTGGGCAGTGCCAACCAGAATCTACTGCCCGACCACGTTTACGCATCGGGGGTCGATGGAGATGTCCATGAGTTTTTCCCCTTCGGGGAGCAACTGGGGCTGTTCGCCGAAGGCTATTTCGGCTGCGATGAAGCCTTGATCAAATGTGGCGCCCAGGTGGAAATGGACTTTCATCTGGACTTCGTCCCCATTCCTGTGGAGTACGATCAGGCGAAAAATCCAATCAACTGGAAATTGGTCATGAAAAAGCAGGATTTCCCTGTGGACGAAGCCTTTGATATTGCCGTCCAGGAGGTCATCTGGGAGTATTTCAACGGCACCGGTTGGGCAAGACTGTTTCCAGACAACCGCCACAGTGCCATGTTCTCCGCGGGAAAAGGGGCGCTGAGTAGACGGTGCAACTTATCCTTTATCTGCCCCGCCGACATTCGCCCATCTTTGGTGGGCTCCGCAATGGGCTACTACATCCGTGCGCGGGTGTTGAAGGTGTCCAACCTCTATAAATTCAAAGGTCACTACATCGCACCGTTGGTCTCCGGTACCCGCTTTTCCTATGAATATCAAGAGGGGGTAGTGCCGGAATTGGCGGTGGTGGAAAACAACTGCCAAACCGAAATATTTCATTTTTTTCCAGACCAGGAGACGGTGTTGACACCCTTTGCCTTCTTGGAAGATGGGCGGGCAACTCTATATTTCCGCTTCTCCGCACCACCCACCGGTGGGCCGGTGAAGTTGTTGGTCTCCCTGCTTCAGCCTTTGGAGGAACGACCGGGCCGGCTTCTTTGGCAGTATGCCACCAACCGAGGCTGGGAAACCCTTTCCGTGGTGGATCAGACCGACAGTTTTCGCCAGACCGGGGTGCTGTCCCTTTTGGTGGGTGGTACCATGGCAAAGACAACTTTTTGGGGGGAGGAGGGCTTCTGGATTCGCGCCATAGACGAAGAGGGACGGTACTTCCAAGACCGTCCGGTGCCCTTGCCCCACATAGGAGCCATCTACGAGAACACCACCACCGTTGCCAACGTGGTCAGCCGACCGGAACAGCGGTTTTTCATGGAACCACAAGCCCAGAATTTCACCTGTAATTTGGACTTTTCCAATCTGGTGCATTGCCGGGTTTTGGTCAACGAGTGGTCGGTTTTGACACCGTCCCAAATGGCGGATTTGACTGCTCAGGGGCTGGGATTCCCGGTTCTGGATGACAGTGGTGTCTGCCGAGAATTTTGGGTGGAATGGGAAATGCGAGAGGATTTCGACTGCTCCACCGCCCAGGATCGTCACTGCACATTGGATAAAAACCAGGGCATCGTGGCCTTTTCCGATGGGTCAAAGGGGAAAATTCCTCCCGCCGGCAAGCAGGAGACCATTGCCATCACCTATGCCACCGGCGGTGGCGCAGTGGCCAACGTGGCAGTGGGTGCCATCAATCGGGGACAGCGCGCCATGGGCTACGTCAGTCGCATTGGAAACCCCAGACCCACAGTAGGCGGTTGTGATCGCGAGACGTTGACCCACGCATTGGAGCGAGGCGGTGCCATGGTTCGCCACGGCGACCGCGCTGTCACCGCTCGGGATTTTGAGCACTTGGCCTTGGAGGCCACCCGAGCCATCGTTCGCGCCAAGTGTTTCCCCAACCGAAATCACCAAGGCGACATCACACCTGGTCAAGTCACACTGGTGGTACTGCTCCGCGACTATATGGCGGCGGGGGATTTGTTTCCCAACGTCCGCAACACCGTGTCCCAGTACATCGCAAGCCGTACCAGTGGCAATTTGACCAGCATGGAGGCGGTTCATGTGGTGGCACCTCGGCTCTTGGAGCTGTCCGTCAAGGTGGAAATCCAGGTGGCAGCGTTCAACCACGTTTTTGGGGTGCGCCAGGCGGTGCGTCAACGTTTGGACGCATTTTTAAATCCCCTCACCGGCAACTTCGACAGCAAGGGGTGGCCCATCGGTCAGATACCCAAAGAGACACAGATACGCAACTGCCTCAGTGGCATCCCAAACATGGTGTATTTGGAGCACATCTCCATCACCGCCTTCACCGAGGGGGCAAAGGGGCGACGAGAGCTGACATTGGACGATTTGAAACAGACCCATTACGCATTGCCAACCAGTGGCGAACACCAGATTTTGGTGCATCTGCCATCTTAAAATAGCGGAGGTGAAGACCATGCTACCTATTCCCACCTTGGACGACCAGGGGTTCTCCCAAATCATGGAGCAAGCCAAGGGGCAGATTGCCCAATACTCGTCCACCTGGACGGACTACAACCACCACGACCCGGGCATCACCCTTTTGGAACTGTTCGCCTTTTTCAAAGAAGCACAGCAGTACCACTTAGACCAAATCGGCCCCAGAAATCGGCAGAAATTTCTGAAATTACTGGGTGCCACCCCGGAAACACCCAAGGGGGCAAAGGTCTGGTGCAACCTTCACGGAACCAATCAAATCTTGCCCAGAGGGACGGAATTGAAGGCGGGCAACGTGCTATTTTCCCTGGCATCCACCACGGAGCTGTCCCAGGTGGAGGTGCTGGGTGGCACCGTGGAGCCGGAGGGACAGTCCTTCCAAATGCCTCAGCCAGGGCAGAAACTCCACCTGTTGCCCCTGGGCATGGAAGCAACCCCGGGGAATGCCTTTACACTTCGCTTGAGCCAACCTCCAAAGGAAATGTTCAACCTCTACTTCCGTTTGGAATCAGAGAAAGACACGCCTCGAAACTCACTGCCTGAAGGACACCCCTTCACACCGCTGGTCACCCTGTCCTGGAGCCATGCCACTCATGATGGATGGGCCCCTTTGACGGTGGTTGCCGATGGAACGGATGGACTACTCTTCGATGGACAAATCACCCTGCAATCCACCGCATCCTGGGGAGAAAACCCGGTGATTCGGTGCACCTTGAAACGGGGGAGTTACGACGTACCGCCGGTGGTGGTAGGCATCTCCACCCAAATGGCAGTTGCCGTCCAAGAGCGGGTCACCGCCTGGATGGAATCGGTTGTGGTTGTGGAAAAAGAAGGCAAATATGGACTGGGAAGCGATCACGCTTTGTCCCAAACCGGCAAGGTGGAGGCCTATTTCCTGGAAGATGGTCTATATTACCCAGTGGAACAGGTGGAGCAGGCGGGGACATACCTGCTCTGTAGCTATAAAACGGACTTTCAGTTGGCGCGGATCCTGGCAACCGCCACCGGATTCCCCAATCAGAATTACGATTTGCCGGCAAAGGGGTTGGTGGCAGAATCCTTCGCCATTTTGGTGCAAGCGGCGGAAAGTTCCGGCTTTGCCCTGTGGCAACAGGTGGCGGATTTCGACACCTCCACCCCCCAGGATACCCACTATATACTGGATTGCCAACAGGGCACCATCACCTTCGGCAACTGCCACCACGGCATGGCACCAGAGGGAGAAATTCGCCTGGTTTCCCTGTCCCAAACTCTGGGGCAAGGGGGCAATATCAAGGCCGGCGCACTGGAAAACTTGGGGGATATCACCCTTTGCAACCCAGACAATGCCTACGGCGGAACCGACCAGGAGAGCCAGCAGGATTGTCTGGAACGGTGCCGGCACAGTCTCCAAGAAATTCACCGAGGCGTCACCTACGAGGACTATGAAGCTCTGGTCTATGGCACACCGGGTCTGCGGATCGCTAATGCCATGGCGGTGCCTGTGACCAAACTGGCGCGACCAGACGGCACATTGCCCGCTCATCGGGTCACGCTGGTGGTGGAGCCATACGGACAGAAAAAAGCTCTGTCCCCAGAATACCGTGCCAACATTCTGGCCTATTTGGAACCACGACGGATGTTGGGCACCCAGGTGGAAATCGTATCACCAACCTATGTAAACATTAGCATTTTCTCTGAAATTCTTATAAAACCACACTATTTAGACGGCAAAGCACGGATTGCCACGGCGGTGGAGGACTACTTTAAACAGGCTCGCCACATCGGTGCAACGGTGCAATACAGCCAGCTCTACGGCATTTTGGATACCCTGGATTGCGTGTCCGCCATCGAAACACTGACCATAGATGCCCAAGGACGGGGCATTTCCCGCAGTCTGTCCGGGGACGTCATTTTGCCCTACAACGGCCTGCCGGTGCTCCAGTCCGCCAGCTATCAAATTCGCACAGCTCAATGAGGAGGCGACCAAATGTGAAGCGACCACAACAGTATTTTGTGTGCAACAAAGACCAGGACTACCGCCGTGGATGGATGGAAAATCTCCGTTGCGACGGTGGGTTCATCCAGGTGGAAAACCGGGAAAAACTGGGTATTTTTTGGTCCCGCCTGTTGGATTCTGGGCAGGGTGACACGGTTTGGCAAGGCCTGACCATGGAGACCTCCACAGAGACCGGTGTGACCATGACCATTTTCGCCGGAGAGGATGACCACTTGGGCGACCTGCTCCGAAACCCCCATATCAGCGATTGGGAAAAACAGGCGCAAAGCCAACCCTATCTGGTCAAAACCCTGTTTCAGCCCAAGGACGTTTTGCTCCATGAGGCCAAAGGGCGATACCTTTGGTTTCGCCTGGAACTGATGCCTCAGGGCGGGGACTGCCCCCGGGTGGGCAATCTACAGCTGTCCTTTCCCAAGGACAGTTGGGTGTCGTATCTACCTGAAATTTACCAGGAAAGCGATTTCACAGGGCGGTTTCTTGCCGTTTATCAATCCCTCTACCAGGACTTGACCCGGGAGATAGCCCAGGTTGCCCGCCATTTTGACTCGGATGTGGTGGGCGGGGAATATCTGGAGTGGTTGTCCACCTGGCTAGGCATTGAGGACGGCTATCTGTGGCCGGAGGATAAATTGCGCCGTCTCATGGGAGAGGG
>JAWXUJ010000016.1:0-11791 GCA_044432765.1 Eubacteriales bacterium
TTTTTTTCTTTTAATATTTGCCGTTGGAGCCACAGATCATGATTTTTTCTTTGACCAGATCCTGGACGTATTGACGACCGACGGCGCCGTATTTCTTGGGGTCGAAGACCTTGGGGTCTTTTTCCATGTAGGCCATGACACCTTTGGTGTAGGCGATGCGCAGTTCGGTGGCGAAGTTGATTTTGCAGATGCCCAGTTCCACGCAGTCAATCATGTCCTGTGCCAACAGGCCGGAGGCACCGTGGAGCACCAGGGGGATATCCACCACGGCGCGGATTTCTTTCAGACGGTTTTTGTCCAAAATGGGGGTGGTTTTGTAGATGCCGTGGGCGGTGCCGATGGCAACGGCCAGGGAGTCGATGCCGGTGCGTTCTACGAACTCTTTGGCCTCTTGGGGGTCGGTGTAGTTGCCACTGCCGCCGTCCAAATCGTCCTCTTTGCCGCCGACTTTGCCCAGTTCGGCTTCCACGGGGATGCCCTTGGTTTTTGCGTATTCCACTGTCTTTTTGGAGACGGCGATGTTGTCTTCAAAGCTGTCGTGGGAGCCGTCAATCATGACGGTGGAGTATCCGGCATCTGCACAGGCTGCTGCCAATTCATAGCTGGAACCGTGGTCTAGGTGAAGCGCCACAGGGACTTTGGCGACTTCTGCCAGAGATTTGACCATGCCACAAAAAGTTGCAGGTGTGGCGTATTTCAAGGTAGAAGGGGTGGTTTGCAGGATAATGGGTGCGGAGAGTTCCTCTGCGGCGGCGATGGCAGCTTGAGCCATCTCCATGTTTTCAATGTTGAAGGCGCCAACGGCATAGTGGCCTTTTTGGGCATCCAACATCAGTTCTTTTGATGTGATGTAAGACATGGTGGTTCCTCTTTTCTTTTTATTTTTGTGATGGAAAGCGTGCGGAGCGACGAGGGTGACGCTCCCTACAGGGAGACGATGGAAACGACGGTTAAAATGGGGTCATTCACTTGGAATTTTACGTTGTAGTCGGCGAAATCCAGGCCGTAGATGCGGGCGGGGTCTCGCTGATAGGAAGGACGGGGATCGTGGGAGAGGACGGCAATCAGGCCGTCTCGGTGCGCCGGTTTTAAGACCGCCAACAGGTCAGAGGGGATGGTGACTTCCAGGGTGGGTACCGTTGGTGTACTGGCGAATCCACCCAGGGCGTCCGGGTGGCAGTCGGCATAGGGGACGTAGGGCTTGATGTCGAAAATCGGGGTGCCATCCATCAAATCCGCCCCCAAAATGTGGAGGACGGTGCCGTGGTCCTTGGTCTGCTCCAGTCCCGCCAGTTTCACACAGGAAAGGCCGATGGGGTTGGGACGGAAAGGCGAGCGGGTGGCGAAAACGCCCATGCGGACGTTGCCCCCCAAACGAGGCGGGCGAACCGTAGGCGACCACTGGGCATCCCGGTTCTGGGAAAATTCCCAAATGAGCCAAATGTGGGAGAAATCCTCCAAGCCCCGCAGGGCGTCTGGGTTTTGAAATTCGGGTTCAAATACCACGGTGGACTTCAGTTCTGCCACCAATCCGGCCTGGCGGGGGATGCCAAACTTGGAGTGAAAGTCACTGCGAACAAAGGCGATGGGTCTCATGACGTCACCTCCCAAAATGGATGGTTCAGGCAGGGTGCGAAGCCGCTGTACTTGCCTCGGGTGGTGTAGAGTGCGTTGGTTTTCACCAGAATGGGGCAGAGGAATCCACTGTCCATAACGGCTTTGTGGAGGTTGTAGCCGTTGCCACTGTTCTCCAAAAATTGACCACAGAGATAGACCATGGTGTCTTGGGCGATGCCACCGTAGGACAGGCTACCGCCGTCTTCAAAGAATGGGGTCAAGTCGAAATTGGGAGACAATCTGGCCTCTGCCAGGTACATATCGTAGTTGCCACTTTGCAGGGCGGCACTATAATCCGATTGGGTCAGCAAATCCAGGGTGACCACAAAGCCCAGTTGGGTCAACTGGTCGGCAATCCGCTGGGCGGTGGCGGTGCGTTGGTAGGCATCGCTAGCGGTGATGAAGCGGATTTCCAAGTTTTCCGTACTGGTGGAGGTGAACCGATCCAAAAGGCCGTCCTCATCCATATCCTCGATGCTGGCATCGGTTAAAATCTGTTGAAATTTGCCCAAATTGTACTCGTAGTCCTCTGCCAAAACCGGATCATACCCCGGTGCATTGGGAGAGATGGGCAAGGTGGTTGCCACGGCAAAGCCACTGGCCTCGGTGGTGACGATGGAACTGCGGTCGATGGCATAGGTTATGGCACGGCGCAATTCTGCGTTGTTGAACACACTGCCGTTGGTCTGGAATCCGATGTACTGCAGATTGGTGGTGGGTACGCTCCACAGCTCGAAGTCCGCCAAATAGGGCACCCGGGAGCCATCGTTGGGGTCGGTGAACACCAGGTCGATGTCGCCATAGGAGAAGTTGTCTCGTATATTGGTGGCATCGGTCACGGTGACAAGGGGGATCACATGGGGCAAACTGCCCAGAGGGGTGTCGGTGGTCAGCCGTTGCATGGTCATACTTAATGTATAGTTGCCACTGCCCACCGGCACGTCGTCTGCCAATGTTTCCGATTTGACGATGGGGATGTTCAGCAGTTGGGGCAACTGCTCCATGGGGACGGCGGTGGTGATGGTCATGGTGTAGAGGCCACTGGACTCTATAGATGTGATTTGGTACAACCGCCCGGCGAAAACACCCTTGGCATTGGCGCTGTTCAGAGAGTCAATCACATCCAAAATGGTCAAGGGCGAGCCGTCGGAAAAGGACAGGTCGCCACTGATGGCGATTTGGTGGGTCATGCCGTCGGCTGAGACGGTGTAGCTGGAGGCCAACTGGGGATGGGCATGAAAACTACTGTCCACCACGTAGAGGGATTGGTACATCAGCGAAACCAAAGCCTGGTTGCTGTAATCGGTGCAGGTGTGGGGGTGAAGGGGACTGCTGGGATTGTAGCCCAGGGCGAAGGAATCGTCCACCTCCTGGGTGGTCTCCTGGTCATAGGATTCCAACAACACATCGATTTGCTGTTCGATTTGGGCATCATCCTCGGCGGGCATTAAGGCACCACAACCAGATAAAAGCAGGGAAACAATCAATAAAATAGGGAGAATTCTGGTCATACTACCTCCTTTTGCAGATTATGGGCAGACAATGATGGCGGCAAGACTGCCCCGGACATTGCCCACTTTTCGATGGCTCCAGAACCGGATAAGGTCGCAGGCGGTGCACTCTGGGCGGACTTCCACCTGGGTGACACCGGCTTTTTGGAGCCAAATATGATTGAGTTTTTTCAAATCCACCAACCATTTTTCACCCTTCGACGTGATGGCGGTGTGAGCCACTTCGCCAAGGGCCTCCACCATGGCGGTGGGCACATCGTCGGTGGTTTCAAAGCAACAACTGGCGATGCAAGGGCCGATGACGGCGCGGATATCTGCCGGGTTGGAGCCAAATTGGGCAGTCATTTCTGCCACGGCCTTGGCAACAATGCCCAGGGAGGTGCCTCGCCAACCGGCATGGACGGCCCCAACAGCACCGGTGACTTCGTCCCACAACAAAATGGGGGTACAGTCGGCGGAAAAGGCCACCAGAGTGGTGCCGGGGACGTTGGTAATCACACCGTCACAGGGGGTGGGTTGGGGCATGACAAGTCCTTGCCCCCAATCCTCCTGGGTGACGGTGCGGATGATATCGGTGTGAACCTGCCAGGTGAATACAGTCTTTTTCACATCAAAACCCAGGTGCTTTCCCAGAATTTGATAGTTTTTCAGTACATTTCCTGGCTTGTCACCTCGGCTTTTGCCCAGGTTCATGGAGGCGAATTCCCCCTGGCTGACACCGCCGTGGCGGGTGGTGAACCCATGGGCTGGTGCCAGCAAGGTGGAGGCAATCAGGTCGAGGCCACTCATAGGGCTTTGTCTTTGTCCAAGCAACACTGCTTGTACTTTTTGCCACTGCCACAGGGGCAGGGGTCGTTGCGCCCGATTTTTACGGTTTTCACCGGTTGTTTTTTCACAGTTTTATCGCCACCGCCACCTTCAAAGGTGATTTTGGCAACAGGTTCCCGCTTGATGGGTTCGTTGGGGCGCATCCGGAAGGAGAAGAGGATGCGGACGATTTCCATACGGACGGCGGCGATCATGGCATCGAACATCTCGAAGCCTTCCTTCTTGTAGGCCACCACTGGGTCCATTTGCCCGTAGGCGCGGAGGACGATGCCTTGGCGCAGTTCGGTCATGGAGTCGATTTGGTCCATCCAGTGGGTGTCCACCACTTTGAGGAAGACCACACGCTCGATTTCACGGAGCTTTTCTGGGGTGAATTCCACTTCCCGCTGGGCGTAGGTGTTCATACACGCAGCGTACAGATCCTCCACCAACTTGTCTTTGTCCACGGCGGACAGTTCATCGTCGGTCAAGTTGTAGGCACCGGGCAGGAAGTAGAGGGGGATGAACCGCTTCAACAGGCGATTCAGTTGCTCCCGGTCTGCCAGATAGCCGGTTTCTGCCAAAATGTCGTGGACATGGGATTCCACCATAAAGCGAATCATGGTTTGGATGGTTGGGGTCAAGTCCTGGCCTTCCAGCACCATGCCGCGTTGTTCATACATGACGCTCCGTTGGGTGTTCATAACATCATCGTATTCCAGCACGTGTTTCCGGGATTGGAAGTGGCGGCTTTCCACGGCCTTTTGGGCATTTTCGATGGCCCCGGACAGGATTTTTGCATCGATGGGGGTGTCGTCATCCAAGTTCATTTTGTCCATCATGGCGCTGATTTTTTCCATTCTGTCCCCGCCGAAGACACGCATGATGTCGTCTTCCAGGGACAGGAGGAATTGGGTGACACCGGGGTCACCTTGACGACCGGCACGACCGCGGAGTTGGTTGTCAATCCGGCGGGATTCATGGCGCTCAGTGCCCAGAATATACAGACCGCCAGCGGCGCGGACTTTTTCGGCCTCTGCGGAGACTTCTTGTTTGTGGATGGCATAGGCCTCGTTGTAGGCCTGACGTGCCTTCAAAATTTCGGCATCGTCGGTTTCAGCGAAGGAGTTGGATTCGGCGATGAGGTGTTCCTCAAAGCCCTGCTTCCGCAGGTCGGCCTTTGCCATAAATTCAGCGTTACCGCCCAGGACGATGTCCGTACCACGACCAGCCATATTGGTGGCGATGGTGACTGCCCCCAATTTACCGGCCTGTGCCACGATTTCCGCTTCTTTTTCGTGAACTTTTGCGTTCAAAACTGTGTGAGGAATGCCGTTTCTCTTCAAAAGGGCAGAGATTTCTTCGGATTTTTCAATGGACACGGTGCCCACCACGATGGGTTGTCCAGATTGGTGGCAGGCCTGGATTTGGGCCAGAGCGGCATTCATTTTGCCGGATTCAGTCTGATAGACCACGTCGGCATTGTCCTTCCGGGCGATGGGCAGATTGGTGGGAATTTCCACAATATCCAAGGTGTAGATGGAGCCAAATTCCTCTTCTTCGGTCAGGGCGGTACCGGTCATGCCGGACAGCTTGGTGTAGCTCCGGAAGAAGTTTTGGAAGGTGATGGTGGCAAGGGTCTTGCTCTCGTGGGCAACGGTGACTTTTTCCTTGGCTTCGATGGCTTGGTGGAGGCCTTCGTTGTAGCGACGACCGAACATGAGACGGCCTGTGTGTTCATCGACGATGATGATTTCTCCGTCTTTGATGACATAGTCCACGTCTTTTTGCATAATGCCCCGGGCGCGCATGGCCTGGTTGACATGGTGTGCAATGGTGGCGTTTTCGGGATCGCCCAGGTTTTCGATGCTGAAGAAGGATTCGGCCTTGGCGATGCCCTTGGCGGTCAAGGTGACCGTGTTGCCTTTTTCATCCACGACATAGTCGCAGTCCAAATCGTCCTGGCTCTCTTTGCTGTCGGTTTTGGTGAACACTTGACGCTTCATCCGAGAGACCAGCATATCTGCCAGTTCATACAGCTTGCTAGAGGCATCCCCCTGTCCGGAGATGATCAGTGGGGTACGGGCTTCATCGATGAGGATGGAGTCCACTTCGTCCACGATGGCGAAGTTGTGACCACGTTGGACTTGAGCGGTTTTGTGAATGGCCATGTTGTCCCGGAGGTAGTCGAAGCCCAATTCGTTGTTGGTGCAGTAGGTGATGTCGGACAGATAGGCCTCTTGACGCTGTTTGGGGCTCATGCCGTGAGCAACCAGGCCAACGGTGAGGCCCATGTAGCGGTAGACTTTGCCCATCCATTCGGAGTCACGACGCGCCAGATATTCGTTGACGGTGACCACATGGACACCATCGCCGGAGAGGGCGTTTAGGTAGGCGGGGAGAATGGCCATCAAGGTCTTGCCTTCACCGGTTTTCATCTCGGCGATGCGGCCTTGGTGGATGACGATGCCACCGATGATTTGGACTTCATAGGGACGAAGACCCAAAACCCGGTCAGCGGCCTCGCGGATGGCGGCAAACGCCTCGGGAAGCAGGTCATCCAAAGAGGTGCCATTGGCCAGTTTTTCCTTTAATTCAATGGTTTTGCCCTTCAATTCCTGTTCAGAAAGTTTGCGGAAGTCCGCCTCAAATGCCAAAACCTTGTCCACAGTGGAACGCATTTTTTTCAGCTCACGTTGGGAGTGGGTGCCGAAAATCTTGTCAAAAAAACCCATGATTATAATACCTTTCATCATTCGTAGAATGTTCAAATACAAAATAGCAACAATCGCTTTGCCTTATAGTATATCACAAAATGTGCTACAAAAAAAGTAGAAATTGTAAATAATAATGTATCCCCATAAATTTAACACAATCCATCTGCGACGATCTGGGATTTTACTTGTCAAACGATGGCGGTTTGTGATACAATAAACCTAAATATGCAATCAAAGGAGAAACTGTATGTCAATTAAAATGGTCGCCATTGATATGGATGGTACCTTGCTCAACGAGGAAAAGGAAATTGCCCTGGAGACAGAACGGGCCCTGGCGGCGGCGGTGGCGGGTGGCATCGAAGTGGTCATCGCCACCGGTCGAAGCTACGTGGAATTCGCCCCTCTCATGCCCCAACTGGGCGGTGTGCGCTACGCCGCCACCTGCGCCGGTTCCTCTGTCATGGAGCTGGCAACCAAGGAGATTCTCTTCTCCGGCTCCATGCCCTTGGAAGTCGCCCAGGAGTTTTACCGCCTGCTGGCTGACGACCCCATGATTTTCGAGGTCTTCAGCGATGGCTTTATCTACGTTCCCAAAGACCGCATGGACAACAATGCCTATTACACCCAGTTCAGCCGCAACCCCATTCCACCCAACAGCCGTACCTCCGTGGAGAATATGACCGAGTTTCTGGCGAACTTGAAAACCCCGGTGGAAAAAGTCCACATCTACTACTACGACAATGATACCCGCAACGCAGGTTGGGACAAAATCCGTCACTTGCCTCTGAACATCGCCACCACCGAGCCGGTGGATTTGGACGTATCCCCCAGCAACGTCCACAAAGGTGTGGCGGTGAAATTCCTGGCAGACCGACTGGGCATTGAGCCTCATGAAGTCATGGTCATCGGCGACAGCTCCAACGACTTGGGAATGTTCCACTATGCCGGCACCACCGTCGCCATGGGTAACGCCGTCCCTGAATTGAAGGAAATTGCCACCATGGTCGCCGCCTCCAACGACGACAACGGCGTGGCAAAAACCCTCTACAGCCTTTTGGACGGTTCGCTGTCATTGTAGGGGCGATATGTTCTAAAATTTATGAACGCAAAGGAAAACAAAGATGGACTTTTTATTCTCTATGGATCTAACCTGGTCCATGATTCTCATCACATCTGTGGGCGTGTTTTTGGCGTCCTTTCTCGATGCCATCGCAGGGGGCGGTGGCATCGTCTCTGTCCCCACCTATGTTTTGGCGGGACTGCCCATGCACATGGCACTGGGCACCAACAAAATCTCTGCGTCCCTTGGCTCTTTGGCCTCCACAGGGCGGTATATCAAAAACGGTTACATCAACTGGAAGTTGGCCATCCCATCAGTGGCCTTTGCCCTGATTGGCAGCGCCGGTGGCACCAGTTTGCAGCTGATGGTTCCCGCCATTTACTTGCAGTATTTGCTTCTGGTCGTCCTGCCGGTGGTGGCCTTTGTGGTGCTCCGCCAACGGAGTTTCCCCGAAGAAACCCTTGCCATGGACGAGAAAAAACGGTTCGCCATTGTCATGGTATCCTCTTTTGTGGTAGGTGGCTATGACGGCTTCTACGGCCCCGGCACTGGCACCTTCCTCCTGCTGATTTTCACCGGCATGGCTGGTATGGACATCCGCACCGCCTCTGGCAATGTGAAGGTGGTCAATCTTTCCTCTGGTATCGGCGCGCTCATCACCTCCGCTTTGGCGGGTCAGGTCTTCTGGGCGCTGGGTCTCATCGCCGCGGTGGCTTCTTTTGCCGGTCATTATGTGGGGGCGGGCCTCACCATCAAAAACGGTTCAAAAATCGTTCGCCCTGTGGTGGTGGTGGCACTGGTTTTACTGGCGGCAAAGGTATTGTCTGAACTGGTTTAGTCGGCTCTTACACTTTTTGTCATGCGATTTTTTCATATGGAAAAAATATATAAAAAATTCGGAAAAAGTTACATTTTTTTGTTGATATTTTGATTTATCTATGTTACAATGAGGTACGTTCCGGGGAGGGAACAAATAGAGAAAGGTAAGGTATTTTTAATGAAAAAAGAAAAAATGTCTCTGGCCTCCAGAATCGGCATCGCCCTCATCGCAGGTATTGCCGTCGGCGCTATCATGTGGCTGACCATGGGTTCTGATTTGGCAAACGAAGTCTCCACCACCTACATCAAGCCCTTTGGCGATATTTTCGTCAACCTGCTGAAGTTCATCGTTGTTCCTGTTGTCCTGTTGTCTCTGATTGACGGCATGATCTCCATGAGCGACATCAAAAAAGCAGGCTCCATCGGCATCAAAACTGTGGCATACTTCCTGTGTACCACCGCTTTGGCTTGCGTGATTGGTCTGGTCTTGGCATCTGCATTCAAGCCTCTGTTCCCCGTTTTGGCTGAAAGTGGCACCGACTACACCGCACCTGCATCCACCAGTATTATGGACACCATCGTTGGCATCTTCCCCTCCAACTTCCTGTCCCCACTGGTCTCCTCCAATATGCTGCAAATCATCGTCATTGCTATGTTCATCGGCTGTGGCATCATCGTCGCTGGCGAAAAAGGCAAAATGGTTGCCGATTTCACCGCTTCTGCCAACGAAGTGATTTTGAAAGTCATGGGCTTCATCATCGAACTGGCTCCCATCGGTGTTTTCTGCTTGATGACTTGGGTTGTCTCCAACCAAGGTCCTCAAATTCTGGGCGATTTGGCCATCGTTTTGCTCTGCGCATACATCGGCTACTTCCTCCACGCATTCCTGATCTACTCCATGGCGGTTAAGTTCATCAACGGCCTTAGCCCCATCACCTTCTTCAAGAAGATCATCCCCGCTTACATCTTTGCATTCTCCTCCACTTCCTCTGTGGCAACCCTGCCTGTGACCAAGAAGTGCTGCGATGAAATGGGCGTCAAAGATGAAGTCTCTGCCTTCGTTCTGCCTCTGGGCGCAACCATCAACATGGACGGCACCGCCATCTACCAATGTGTCGCCGCTGTGTTCCTGGCAAAGTGCATGGGCATGGATCTGTCCATGACCCAAATGATCATGATCGTTGTCACTGCAACTCTGGCCTCCATCGGCACCGCTGGTGTCTCTGGCGCTGGTATGATCATGCTGGCTATGGTTCTGGAAGCCATCGGCATCAACCCTCTGTACATCGGCATCATCTACGGCATCGACCGTCTCTTCGACATGGGTCGTACCGCTATGAACGTTGTTGGTGACGCATCCTGCGCCATCTGCGTCGGTACTTGGGAAGCCAAAAAGGCTGCAAAACTGACCGCTGGAAAGAAATAATTTCTGCATCAAAAATGCACCATCGAAAGATGGTGCATTTTTTTATTTGCCATATTCGTCTTCAAATTCTTTCAGGAGTTTTTTCTCCTGTTTTGTTTCAAAACGGAGTTTGGCGTACATATCTGGCCTACGTTGGCGGGTGCGCAAAAGGGACTGTTTGTGTCGCCATTTTGCCACGTTGGCGTGGTGGCCAGAGCGGAGAATCTCCGGAATGGAAAGGCCTTGCCACGTTTCGGGGCGGGAGTATTGGGGGTATTCCAACAGGCCATTCCAGTGGCTTTCATCCTCAAAACACTCCGGATCGGACAGAACGCCGGGCACCATACGGCACACCGCATCGGCCACTGCCATGGCAGGAATTTCTCCGCCGGTGAGGACGAAGTCGCCAATGGACAATTCCTCGTCCACGCACTCGTCGATGAACCGCTGGTCGATGCCCTCGTAGTGACCGCAAACCAGGATGATGTTGTCCTTTTGGAGCAGCTCCCGGGCCTTGTCCTGGTTGAAGGTGGTGCCACAGGGGGACATGAAAATGGTGTGGACGGGAGCGCCAACTTCGTCGCAGATGTGTTGCCAGCAACGGTATAGCGGGTCGGCTTGCAAGACGGCACCTCGCCCGCCACCATAGGGGTAGTTGTCCACTTGCCCCTGCTTGTTGGCGGTGAAATCCCGAATTTGGTGGGCTTCAATGCGGATGATGTCCCGCTCTTGGGCGCGTCCCAGAATACTCTCGTTCATCACGTCCCCCACGGTGTCGGGGAACAATGTCATAATGTCAAATCTCACTGCCGTCCATCCCTTCGATGAGCCGTACCCGGATGAATTTTTCCTCCATGTTGACCTCTTCCAAGAAGTCGGACACGGCGGGAATTAGGTATTCCTTTTTGCCCCGGACAACGTAGACATCGTTGGCGGGCAGTGTCAAAACATCTTTCAAGGTGCCCAATTTTTCGTCGCCCACGAAGACGGGCAGGCCAATGATGTCGGCGATGAACACGGTGCCATCCTCCAGCTCCACCTCGTCCCGGTCGATTTTCACCACTTTGCCACGGAGTTTCATGGCCTCTTCCATGGAGTTGACCCCTGCCAGTTTTGCCAGAACCATGTCTTTGTGGACGCGGGCGTATTCAATTTCCACGGCCTTGTCGTCGATATAGAGTTCGTCGAACTCGGTGAGGAACTCGGGAACGTCTGCCCATGGGCGGATTTTGACCTCCCCTTGGGTGCCGTGGGTGTTGACAATCTCCCCGGTTTCTAGTAGATTTTGTGCCATAATGTTGCCTCCTTGGTGGATAAGTTAGAGTTATGCAATGCTTGTAGGGGAGGGGCTCTGCCCCTCCCTTGCGATGTGAAGATATTGTATCATATATAAAATGCGGTGTAAACTGTTAGTTTTGGGCAGGGTAGAACCCTGCCCCTACGCATTGTGCCGCAAAGTTGTTTGCAGAAAAATAACGCGTGGCAGTCGCCACGCGTTGAGACTTTTTAGTCTACAATTTCCACCGAGACGCGTTCGCCGGTCCGTTGTGCAACGGATTTGACGATGGTTCGGATTTCTTTGGCGATACGGCCTTGACGACCGATGACCTTGCCCATGTCCTCCGGTGCGACCCGAAGTTCCAGGACGGTGGTTTCGCCATCGATTTGGTTGACAGTCACCGCGTCGGGATTGTCAACCAAATTTTTTGCCATATAGAGCAAAAGTTCCTTCATGGTGCCACACTCCTTCTGATTAGAGGACGCCGGCCTTCTTCAGAAGAGCCTTCACAGTGTCGGTAGGCTGAGCGCCGTTTTTAATCCACTGTTGGGCTTTTTCGGCATCAACGGTAACGGT
>JAWXUJ010000017.1:0-11701 GCA_044432765.1 Eubacteriales bacterium
TGACATAGGAAAACAGGCTGTTTCGCCGGAAGTCGGTGATGATTTCTCGGATGTTGTCCCGGGTCATAATCTCTGCGGCCTTGCCCAGATTTTCACGCTTGTCCTGGATGTACTGGGACAGTTGGGCCGCCTTTTCAAAGGGGATGACCTCTGCCTTTTCCGCGTGTTGGAAGAAGTATTTTTGGTAGTTGCGAATCTCCATGTAATATTCCAAGGAGAAGGAGGAGAAGAGGAGGAGGAAGGTTGCGGACAGCTCCAACATACTCTCCAACCGGGAGGCGGCAGGGACTGCCAGTACCAGGAAGGCATAGATAATCTGCAAAATCAGCAGGACACTGTGGCCGACAATGACAGCAACCATCCGTCTTTTCCCCCGGACAACGGTGAGACCTAGAATGGCCAAAATCACGTTGAGCCACACAAAGGTCAAAATGGCGGTGCTGAATGTATTGAAGGCGGAGAAAATCACCGCGAAGATAAACAGGTACAATTTCAAAGAACGGTATGTCTGCAAAATAACACTCCTTTTCGGTCTGTTTGGAGCCTTTCATCGGATATGAAAATAAAAACTCATACTTTTTGGTTGCTGACGTTGTCAGCGCGCTGCTTGCGCAGCTATCGCCCTGTGGGCGAACCAAAGCCGTGTAACTGTTGACAATGTTGGCTTGCGCCAACAGGGCGTTGCCCTAACGGCCTGACGGCCTATTGTCAAAAGTTATACTTTTTGGCACCTGTGATTCTCACAGGCCAGAGCTACGCTGTGCCCCTCTAGCGAGGGGCTTACAACAAACTATCATATATTGTAAGGTTTTTTTGCCCATTTGTCAACATAGAAAGATGCACGGCTTCTGCCCGCCTAAAGGGTGGTAGCTGCGCAAGCAGCGCGCGGATAACGTCAGCAACAAACTACACAAAAATATGGATATATAAATGTGAAATCCGATAAAAATAAAGGAGATATTTGGAAGATTATTGCGATATTGCACAAAATGTGCTATAATTTATTATAGTAGGGGAGTTTTTGATTTGCCCTGCGTCAATTGTTCTACTTTATGAAACAGAAAGAAGGGAAATGTATGGAATACCTGGTTATTCTTGTCATTTTCGCCGCTGTTTTGGCACTTTCTTTCGCCGCGTTCAACTTTGCCGCGGTGAAAAAGATGCCAGAGGGTACGGAGAAAATGAGCGAAATCGCATCCGCCATCCGCGTGGGTGCCAATGCCTTTATCAGCTATGAGTACAAAATTTTGTATGCCGTGGTGGCAATCGTCGCCGTGGTTTTGGCGGTGGTCACCACATGGCACGCCTCCGTTGCGCTGATCATCGGCTCTGTCATGTCCGGTTGCGCTGGCATGGTGGGTATGAAAATCGCCACCTATGCCAACGTCCGCGTGTCCAACAAGGCACGTGAAACGGAAGACATCGGCGAAACTGTGAAAGTGGCCTTCCGGGGCGGTTCTGTTATGGGCTTGTCCGTAGGCGGATTTGCACTGCTGGGTCTGTTTATTGTGTACATGATTTTCGGTGTGGGCATGGGTCAAATCAAGGTGACAGAAGAAAGTTATGTCAATCTGCTTGGCCTCCATTTCATTCCCTTTACCATGACACTTTCCGGCTATGCCCTGGGCTGTTCCATCGTTGCCATGTTCAACCGGGTTGGCGGTGGCATTTACACCAAGGCCGCCGATATGGGTGCTGACTTGGTGGGCAAAACCGAAGCCCACATCCCCGAAGATGACCCGAGAAACCCTGCCACCATCGCCGATAATGTAGGCGATAACGTGGGTGATGTCGCCGGCCTCGGCTCCGATTTGTTGGAGAGCTTCGTCGGCTCTATCTCTGCCGGGATTATTTTGGCCTATCATATGCTTCTCCAATCCACCGCTCGCGGTACCGGCATGGATGCCGAGCTGTTGGAACGTTGCATTTTGTTCCCCCTGATTTTCGTGTCCGTGGGTATGGTGGCCTGTGTCATCGGTATTATGGCCTTGATTTTCAAGAAAAAAATGTCCAATGACCCCCATAAAGACCTAAACGGCACCACTTACACCGCCTCTGGTCTCACCATCGCCTTGGGCTTTGTGGTGTCCTATCTCATGTTCAAAGACATGGACGCATCGGTGATGAAGGCCGCACTGGGCTTCTCCGCCGGGGCACTGTCTCCATGGATTGCCGCCGCCATCGGCGTGGTCTCCGGTGTGGTCATCGGTGCAATCGCCGAGTTCTACACCTCTGCGGAATATAAACCAACCCAACTGTTGGCTCAGGCTTCCACCGAGGGTGCGGCGCTGACCATCACCCAAGGTTTGGCACTGGGCATGAAGTCCACCATGGCACCTTGCATCGTCTTGGCAGCTGCCATTTTGGTGTCCTATCAAGTGTCTGGGATGTACGGCATCTCCATGGCTGCCGTGGGTATGCTGTCCTTTGTTACCGCAACGGTTTCTGTGGACACCTATGGCCCCATCTCCGACAACGCCGGCGGTATCGCCGAAATGAGCGGGCTGGACCCCAAAGTCCGGAAAATCACAGACACCTTGGACTCTGTGGGCAACACCACCGCCGCCATCGGCAAGGGCTTTGCCATCGGTTCCGGCGCACTTGCCGCCTTGGCACTGATGATTTCCTACCTGTTCTCCTACACCGATCCCAGCCAGGATTTGATTCTCAATATGATGACCCCCATGATTTTGGCAGGCGCCATTGCCGGCGGGGCATTGCCCTTCCTGTTCTCTGGTATGCTCATCGATGCCGTGGCAAAGGCCGCACGGAAGATGGTGGACGAAGTCCGTCGTCAGTTCCGGGAAATCCCAGGCATTTTGGAAGGTACTGGCAAGCCAGACTACAAAACCTGCATTGAAATTTCCTCCAAAGGTGCCATCAGCGAGATGAAGGTACCCTCTCTGCTTGCGATTTTGGTGCCTGTGGCCTGTGGCTTTATCTTCGGGCCAGAGTTTGTGGGTGGCATGATTATTGGTTCCACCATCAGCGCCATTATGATTGCCATTTTCAGTGGCAATGCAGGCGGCGCTTGGGACAACGGCAAAAAGTACATCGAAACCGGTGCCATTGAAGGCTCCGGCAAGGGCAGTCTCGCCCACGATGCCGCTGTGGTTGGCGACACCGTCGGTGATCCGCTGAAGGACACCGTGGGTCCCTGCTTGGATATCTTTATCAAGATTATGTCAACCGTATCCCTGGTTGCAGTTCCTGTGTTCGCAAAGGTGAATATTGCCGCCTGGATTTCTGGCCTTTTTCGTTAGAAGTTAGGAGATAGGAGTTAGGAGTTGGGAATAAACTTCTAACTCCTATCCTTTTCTCGTGCATCATCGGCCAATCCTTTGGTGGTGGGATCTACGAAGACACCTAGGAGGGACATGGCGACGGAGCCAATCATAAATGGGTTGGTTGCCAAATCCAGAAGGGCCTCCCCCAGTATGTGCCAGTCTGTCAGCATCTCCGGGGAGATGCCGATGGCGGACAGGAAAATCCCGCCCAGGCCAATCCAGAAATAGGGGTTTTTGTAACGGTTGTTCATAAAATTCCTCCTTTGAGGGCGAAATTGCCGTTGCACAGCGATTGCCCCTGTGGTATACTATGATTGTGGCTCAAAATTTGTCACACACTGTCGAAAGGATGGATAGAATTATGGTTGAAAACAAAACAATTTGCCACTGCATGAACGTCAGCTTTGCCGACGTGGACAAGGCGCTTCACGAATGTAAGACCTTTGGCGAGGTGGAGGAAACTTTCTCCGCAGTTCAAAGCATCACCCACTGCTCCACCGGTTGTGGCGGTTGCCATGACGACATTATGGCTGCCATCTCCCAACTGATGAATGGCTGATATGGTAGAATATCGCATTTGCGAAGCCGGGGATGCGCCCTGGCTTCGCCAGCTTTGGCAACTGGTGTTTGGAGATAGCGACAGTTTTCTGGACTACTACTTCGCCAACCGCTTTGTTCCGTCCCACTCGGTTTGCACCGTGGTGGATGGGGAGATTGTGGGGGCGATTTTTGGTTTACCCTGCGCCATGAACGTCCGCGGTGTAGCGGTGAAGGCCTCCATGTCCAGTGGTTTTTGCACCCACCCCGACCATCGGGGAAAGGGGTATTTCTCCAACCTTTACGCCTTATATTTAAAAGTTTTGCGGGAAAACGCTGGGGTTTTGGCACCCAATACCCCGGTGTATCACGATGCCTACTTCCGCTTTGAAACCCGCACTGTGTCCAAAAGTCGGTACGTCAGCGGCATCTGCCCGCCTATGCTGTCCAAGCGGTGCCAACTGCTGGATGGGGACGTTTACAGTGGCGATTTGTTGGCCTGTTACGACCGGAATATCACCAAATATTCCGCTAGTATTGTTCGGAGTTATGCCGATTTCAAGTTGCGCATCTTCGATTATTTCAGCGATGGCGCCCAGGTTCTGGGGATTTTGGAGGGAGGCCAGGTCAAGGCCTATGCCGTGTTCTTTGAAACCGATGCCAAGCTGTTGGCGGTGGAATTTGTGGCAGATGACGAAGATTTGGCGAAAATCCTGCTGTGGGGTTTGGCGGGTCATGCCAGAGGCCGGGAGTTCATGGTAAAAATGCCTCCGGATTACGACGTGACCATCTCTGGATTGGCGGAACAGATCGCGCCCCAAGGGGTTTGCGCCCTGGTCAACGCGCCACGGCTGTTGGAACTGGTGGGTGGCGGTTTGGACATCAAATGCGCCATTCAAGACCCGATTGTCCCAGAAAACAATGGAACGTTCAACTTTTCCGGCGAAACCGTCCAAGACGCGCCAGATTTTGAAACCACCAGTGGGTATTTGCTCCAGGCACTGGTGGGGTATGAGAGTTTTTCAGTCTTACACCAGAATGGTCATATTACCTGTGAAAACCCCGGGATTTTGCCCGTTTTAGAGAGGAAATTTCAACAGAAGGACTGCTTTGTTGTAGAGGAATATTGATAATTTTACAATTTTCGTCAAGATGCACAAAGAATCCCTCTGCGCCGCCCAGTTATTTGAAATTGACTTTACTGTAGCACGTGTTATAATCACAGATAGTTAGACGCTCGTGTGCCATGGCGCACCCCCGCCCAACCATCCACGATTTGTACGCGAGGGTCGGTTTATTTGGCTCCGAAATCCAGCGATACATCGTGTGTTGCTGGATTTTTTTGCGTCGTTTTTGAAGGAGGGATGCAGTGGACATCATCATCGCCACTCTCATCGGCCTGACCTTTGGCGGGCTACAGTTTTTTCTTCTGTTTCGGGGTGTACGCTCCGTGGCAAAGGGGAATATGAATGCACTCTACTTTATCGCCCAGTTTTTTTGCCCCTTCCTCGGGCTGGGATTGTGCGTGTGGCTGGCGAAAAGTCAGTTGATTTTAGCGGCCTCTATCATCTGTGGCATCCTGTTTTTGGGGGCCATTGGATATATGATTGATACAAGAAAGAAGGTTTGAAAACTTGGATGCCTTTATCACCTATGGTCTGCCGTTTATCGGGTTGGCCATGGCGGCTGGCGGTTTTTTTTGGCGAAAGTTCGCTCTGAAAAATCTGCCGGATAACGCCAATCGAAAAGACAAAATCAATGTCTACGTCTCCACGGCTATGATGTTGGCCGGTGCGTGGTTCTTCATTGGAGAGATACTCTCACTCCTATTCGGGGAGCCTGACCACGGGGAAATCACCGTGGAAATCTGGGCACCCCGCACCACGCTGTTTGGTATGGATCTCAGCACCACGGTGCTTGTCTCCTGGTGGATTGTAGGCGGCATCGGCGTGTTGGCTCTGCTGTTCCGTCTGTTGATGGTGCCCAAAATGACCGACGAGCCTGGCAAGTTCCAAAACGCCATGGAGATGGCGGTGGAGGGCGTTTGCAACTTCACCCACACCAGTGTTGGCGACTTAGGCGACAACCTGCCGGCCTACTTGTTCTCCACCTTTGTGTTCCTGCTGGCCAGTGCCGCTGTGGAACTGATGGGCGTACGTGCGCCAACGGCGGACATCACCATGACCTTTGCATTGTCTCTGGTCACATTCATTCTGATTAACTACTTTGGCCTGAAAAAGAAGGGGCTGATTGGACGGGTGAAGTCCATGGCCAATCCAAGCCCCGCCATTTTGCCCATTAAAATTGTATCCGATTTGGCGGTGCCCATCTCCCTGGCCTGTCGGCTTTTCGGCAATATGCTGGCTGGTATGATTGTCATGGAACTGCTTTACGCCGTTCTGGGCAGTGGCGCTGTGGGCATTCCCAGTGTGGCGGGCGTCTACTTCAACATCGCCCACCCCATCATCCAGGCATATATTTTCGTCACCCTGACCCTCACCTTCATCGGCGAGGCAACAGAAGAAGCACATGAGTAATTAACAATTAATAATGAATAATTGTCGCCTGCGGGCGAGAATTAAGATTGCCAGCCTAAAGGTCTGTTTTGCATTGCAGCATGATAAAGGGGAAGGCTTGCAGTCGTCATCTTTCATTATTAATTATTCACTATTAATTAAAAAATACGGAGGATTTTTATTATGGAAAACGGTTTGGTTGCAATCGCTGCTGCTTTGGCAGTTCTGCCCTGCGGTTTGGCAGGTTTGGGTATGGGTCTTGGCACTGGTCGCGCCGCTGAGGCCACCGCTCGTCAGCCAGAGGCTTCTGGTAAAATCACAGCATCCCTGCTGTTGGGCTTGGCTCTGGCAGAATCTTGCGCCATCTATGGCTTCGTTATGGCGCTGATCATCGCCTTCGTCATGTAAGGAGGTACTATGGAATTTCATGCCATCGACATAGCCCTCCACTTGGTCAACATTGTCGTCCTCTACTTTTTGTTGCGGATGTGGGTGTTCAAGCCAGTGCGGGTCTTTATGTCTGCCCGCCAAGAGCGGGTGAAAGCCCAAATGGCGGATGCCAAGGAAACCCAGGCCTCTGCCAAAGCTCTGCAAAAAGAATTGACCGCCAAGCTGTCCAGCGTCCAGGAAACCTGTGACCAAATTGTCAGTGAAAGCCGTCAAAAGGGCAGCGATGCCGCCCAAAAAATCATTGATGCCGCCGAGACAAAGGCACACAAAATCCTGGACGACTCCCGCCAGGTTGCACAGACCCAACGGCAACAAATTCTGGACTCTGCCAAAGTGGACTTGGCCGACATCGCCATCACCATGGCAGAGCGGGTTTTGAAATTTGACCAGGCACTGCTCACCACTCCGGTGGAAGAAAAGGCCAAAACAGGGTCGCTTGCCGGTGTTTTGAAAACAGCCGTCTCCTGCGACGACGATACCATCGCCACCATAACCAACCTGCTGGAAAACCTGCTGGGTGTCCACTTGACCCTGTCTGCAGAAGTGGACGAAACCCTCTTGGGTGGCTTCGCCGCCTTTGTGGACGGTCAGGTTTACGACTTCAGCTACAGTGCCCAACTTGCCACCATGAAACAATCCCTAAATTAAAGGAGGAATTTCTATGCTACAGTTTGACTCCTCCAATATGGGAGCCTTTCTCAAGGAAAAACTCAAGGATTTCCAACCAGAAATGGTCAATTATCAATACGGCACCGTCCTCAGCTGTCAGGACGGCATTGTTCAAATCAAGGGGCTGTCCAACGCCAAATACGGCGAGCTTTTGGAATTTGACAACGATACATACGGCATGGCTCTGGATTTGGGACTGGACAAAACCAGTGCCTGCCTCTTGACCAAGGCCGACTTCGTCACCCCTGGCACCATGGTTCGCGCCACCGGTCGTATTTCCGACGTAGGCGTTGGCGAGGTGCTACTTGGTCGGGTGGTGGACCCCATCGGTCGTCCCTTGGACGGCAAGCCACTGCATGTGGCGGAGTTCCGTCCCACCGAATTTATGGCACCTGCCATTATGGACAGAGCGCCGGTCAACACCCCTATGGAAACCGGCATCCTGGCGGTGGACTCCATGATTCCCATTGGCAGAGGCCAGCGGGAACTGATCATCGGGGACCGTCAAACCGGCAAAACCACCATTGCCCTGTCCGCCATGATGAACCAGAAGGACTCCGGCGTCATCTGCGTCTACTGCGCCATTGGGCAAAAGGCCTCATCCATCGCCAATTTGGTGCACACTCTGGAGGAAAACGGCACCATGGAACATACCGTGGTGGTGGCCTCACCCGCTTCGGATAGCGCAACCATGCAATACCTGGCACCCTATGCCGCCTGCGCCATTGCGGAGCACTTTATGTACCACGGACAAGACGTTTTGGTGGTCTATGATGATCTGTCCAAACACGCCGTGGCCTATCGCACCATGTCCCTTTTGCTGAAACGTCCCTCCGGTCGTGAGGCTTATCCTGGTGACGTCTTCTACCTCCACAGCCGTCTTTTGGAGCGAGCCGCCAAGTTGGCACCTGAACTGGGTGGCGGTTCCATGACCGCTTTGCCCATCGTGGAAACCATGGCAGGCGACATCTCCGCATACATTCCCACCAACGTCATCTCCATCACAGATGGTCAAATCTATTTGGAAAGCGAACTGTTCCATGCCGGCGTGCGCCCTGCTGTCAATGTTGGCCTGTCGGTTTCCCGTGTGGGCAGAAGCGCCCAGCACCATGCCATGAAGGCCGTGTCCGGCAGTCTCCGTCTGGAAATTGCTCAGTACCGGGATTTAGCGGTGTTCGCCCAATTCGGCGCCGATGTGGACGATTCCACCAAGGCACTTCTTGCCAAAGGTGCCAACATGACCGAGTCTTTGAAGCAATCCAAAGACGTGATTTATCCTCTGTCTGTCCAGGTGGCCTTGCTGTCCCTGTTTGCAACCGCCACCATGACCAAGCTAACTGTGGCACAGATCCCCGCTTTTTGTAAGGATCTCATCGTCTATCTCCAGGAAAAGGAGACGGGGCTGATGGTGGACATCGATGCAACCAAGCAACTGACATTGGAAAATGGCAAGGCACTGGCTCGGGTCGTCGATGGCTTTGCTGAAACCTGGGAGCAGTAGCCTATGGAGAGTATCAGCGAGGTTCGCCACCACATCGGCGCCGTGGAGCAAACGCGGAAAATCACCAATGCCATGGAGAAGGTCTCCTCGGCGCGGATGAAAAAGTTTGCCGCCCACATTCCTTACAACATTGAATACTTCCAAAAGCTCCAGTCTGTGATGAAGGATATTTTACAGTCCAACCAAGAGGTCACCCACCCCTATTTGGTAGAGCACCCTGGCCCTCGCCGCACCTTTATTGTGGTGGCAGGGGACAAGGGCATGGCTGGTAGCTACAACAACAACGTGCTCAACATGGCCTATGATGAAATCTCCAAATGTGAGGACTTCCACCTGATCACCGTTGGCGTGTTGGCTACGGCCTTCTTCCGCAAGCGGGGAATCGAGCCGGAGTTTGAAGCCGTGGGCATTGCCCAAAACCCCTCCCTTCGCAATGCCACCCAGTTGGCTACCCCCTTGATGGAGTTCTTCAACTTGGAACAGACCGACCAGATTTACATCTATCACACGGTCTATGAAAATGCCGAGGGAAAGGTCGTCAATGAGCCACGGAGAAAGCGACTGTTGCCCATTTTGCTGTCGGACTTTGGACATTACTCCGGGGAGAGCACCATCCACGAGGCCATGTACAACCCCTCCGGTCAACATCTGTTTGACCAACTGGTGCCCCAGTTTGTCATCTCCCGGATTTACGATGCCCTGGTGCAGTCCTATGCCGGGGAACATTATGCCCGGATGAACGCCATGCGTAGCGCCACCGACAACGCCAATGAACTGTTGGAAAAACTGCGCATTACATTAAACATGGCTCGTCAATCCCAAATCACCCAAGAAATTGCAGAAATCAGTGGCGCAGCTTTGGCGCAGACTGAAGAAATAGAAGAACAGGAGGTGAGCGGCTTGGAACATCCCGAAACCACCGCCATCATTTCAAAAATCAGTGGCCCCGTCTTGAGCATCCAATATCCTATGGATCAACGCTATCAGCTCCATGATCTGTTGGTCACGGAAAATGGTGTCCATCTGGAAGTTGCTGCCCACTCCAAGCCTGGTGAAGTCCGGTGCGTGGCGCTGGAATCCACCTACGGCCTGTCCTGTGGCATGACGGTGACCAACACCAATTCCTGCATCACTGTCCCGGTGGGCGAGGCTGTTTTGGGTCGTGTGGTCAACGTGCTAGGTCAACCCATCGACAACAAAGGACCCATCGAAGCACCAACATCCCCCATCTATCGGGATGCCCCCATTTTTGCCTCGCTGACCCCCAAAACTGAGTTTTTGGAGACTGGCATCAAGGTCATCGACCTGCTGACACCCTATGCCAAAGGCGGTAAAATCGGCCTGTTTGGCGGCGCTGGCGTTGGCAAAACCGTTCTCATTATGGAGATGATTTACAACATCGCCAAGGAGCATGGTGGCTACTCTGTCTTCACCGGCGTTGGGGAACGGAGCCGGGAAGGCAACGACTTGATTCACGATATGACCGAGTCCGGTGCCCTTTCCAAAACCGCCATGGCCTTTGGTCAGATGAACGAGCCACCCGGTTCTCGTATGCGGGTCGCCCTCACCGGTCTGACTATGGCAGAGCACTTCCGTGATGAGATGAACAGGGATGTATTGTTATTTGTGGATAACATTTTCCGCTATGTACAGGCGGGCAACGAAGTTTCCGCCATGTTGGGACGTATGCCCTCTGCCGTTGGTTATCAGCCAACTCTTGCCCAAGAGCTAGGCGAACTGCAAGAGCGTATCACCTCCACTGACAAAGGTTCCATCACCTCTGTCCAGGCCATTTACGTCCCTGCTGATGACCTGACTGACCCCGCCCCTGCCACCATCTTCTCCCACTTGGACGCGGTTACTGTCCTGTCTCGCTCCATTGCGGAAATGGGTATCTATCCCTCCGTTAGCCCCCTGGAGTCCAACTCCCGGATTCTGGACCCATCCATCGTCGGAGAGCGGCATTACAACGTGGCACGTCGCGTTCAGGAGTGCCTCCAACGGTACAATGAGCTAAAGGACATTATCGCCATTTTGGGTATGGAAGAGCTGTCTGATGAGGACAGAAAAGTGGTCTATCGGGCCAGAAAAATCCAGATGTTCCTGTCCCAGCCTATGAGCGCCGCTGAGACCTTTACCGGTCAACCTGGTCGGTTTGTCCCCCTGGAAAAGACCATCTCCAGCTTCGAGGAAATTGTTGACGGTTTGGTGGACGATTTGCCAGAGAGCGCCTTCCTCATGGTGGGCGACATGGATGAGGTGCGGGCAAAGGCCAAGGAGATGCGCCATGGATTCTAATTTGTTTGAGCTGGAAATTCTGACACCGGAACACCGCTTTTTCAAAGGAGAGGTCAATGCCATAACTTTCACTGCCGAAGATGGACAGTGGACGGTTTTTGCCAACCATGCCCCCCTCATCGCCGTGATGAAGCCAGACGTTATTCGCATCAAGCAGAATGGGGAATGGCGAGAGGCCGTCAATGCCGAGGGCTACATGGAAGTCACCGCCCACAAGGTAGTTATCTTCTGTCACGCCTGCGAATGGCCAGAGGAAATCGACGCACGTCGTGCAGAAGAGGCCAAAAAACACGCCGAAGAAGCCCTTCGTCAAGCACGGAGCCGGGCAGAGCATCGGAACTCCCAAATCCAACTGGCAAGAGCCATGGCAAGACTGCGCAACCGGAATCACCGCTTGCAATAGCATAAGAACCCAGTGTAGGGGCGAGCACGGCTCGCCCCTA
>JAWXUJ010000018.1:0-11580 GCA_044432765.1 Eubacteriales bacterium
CAGGTGGTTGCCGAAATGGCGGTGGACTACCTGCGCATCTGCTGTGTCTTTTCCTTTGGCATCTGCCTGTTTGGTACCTTTGAGAAGTTCCTCCAGTCCTCTGGCCTGGCACTGTACTCCACCATCGCCCAAATCGCAGGTGCGTTGACCAACATCGTTCTGGATCCCATTTTAATCTACGGCCTAGCTGGCGCACCCGCCCTCGGCGTCAAAGGTGCCGCCATTGCCACCGTGGCAGGGCAGATGGTCTCCTGCACCGTCGCCGTCATCTTCCACTTGAAGTTGAACAAAGACGTGACCAACCACATCCGCTACATGAAGCCCCATCCTTTGATCATCCAACAGATTTTCCGCATTGGACTGCCTGCCATGATTGCCCAAGGGTTGGTTTCCCTGACGGCCTACCTGCTGAACATCATCTTCATCACCATTGACGAAACCGTGGTCACCGTCTACGGCCTGTACTACAAAATTCAACAATTTGTGTTGCTGATTTCCTTCGGTCTGCGGGATGCCTCCACCCCCATCATCGCCACCGCCTTTGGCCTCCAGGACAAACAGCGGATTCGGGATGGCATCAAGTACAGCCTCATCATCGCCACGGTGATTATGGTGGGCGGCACCTTGCTCTTTGAGGTCTTCGCCAGCCCCATCGCCGCCGCATTTGGCCTGTCTGGCTCCGCTCAGTCCTTGTGCATTGAGGCCATCCGCATCATCTCCATCAGCTTGGTTTTCGCTGGCATCAACATCGCTGTCCAAGGGGCCATGCAGTCCCTCAACGCCGGGCTGAATTCTCTAATTATCTCCATTTGCCGTCAGTTCATCTTCGTCATTCCTGTGGCTTACGGCCTGACCCAGTTGGTGATTCACGGCAACATGGACACCAGTTTGGTGTGGTACACCTTCCTAATCGGTGAGGGCATCACCTGCGCCATCTCCGTGATTCTGCTGAAACAAACCAACAAAAAAGTGGTCAACCCACTGCACCACACTTAAACACAAAAACCGTAGAGGCAAGCCTCTACGGTTTTTGATTATCCTATGATTTTGGCGCAAGCGCGGGACATTTCGTCGATGGTGCTACAGTCCATCATTTGACTGGTGGGCAAAAAGGCCTTGGCCGTGGCCATTTTGTTCCATTTTTTACTGGAGATGGGGTTGAGCCACAGGACTTTCCCCGCAGACTGGGCTGTCCGTTGCATACTGCGGACGGCAGCTTCTAATCGGGCGGTTTTGGTGTCGCTGATGACCATGAAAATGGTATTGCCATTGATGGGCATAGGCCGTACACGGTGGATGGTGTCCAGTGCCTCTGCCAAATCGGTGCCCCCGCCCCACAGTTTTTCCTGCTTTAAAAAGCCTCGGAATTTACCCATGTCATCGGTGACACCGGTGGGCAATTCCACGCAGTTTTCCGCGAAGACAAAGACCCGGAATCCGTCGGACACCACTTGGAGAGAGCGGATGAACTGGATGGCGAACTCGGTGTATTGGAGCATGGAGCTAGACACGTCGCAGAGGAGCACCAACTTCTTCCGCGCCCGCATACGGTGGCAGTATTTCAGTTTATAAAGGCCACCGCCACTGCCCATATTGGCGCGGATGGTACCTCGAAAATCCAATTTGCCACCTTTGCCCTTCCGGCGGTATTGACGAGAGATGGCGCCGTCCAGTTGCTTCACCATTTTGTGGATTAAAGCAACGGCGCGAGGCATCTCCTCCTCGGTGATGGTGGCGATGTTGCGGTAGAGCAGTTCCGACTGGTTGCCCTGTGCCACTGCGTCGGCGGCGGCGGATTCCATGGCATCCTCCATCCGGAGATGTTGCTCCAATATCCGGCACATAAAGCGGTAGGCAAAGGGTGAATGGCGGTCGCTGTCCCCGATGCCCAGGTAGTTGTTGAGCCGTTCCAACCGGTCTTCTGGCAGTTCGGCGTAAACCTCTTTCAGCTCTTCTGGGATGTCCAACTTCTTGCCCTCAAACTGGAGCTGTTCCAACCGCTCTTGCCGTCGTTGTTGACGGACATTTTCCTCGGCCTGCGCCTGTTCCTGCTCCGCTTCCAGGACTTCCTGGGGTCGGAAATAGGCATCGAAAACCTGGTGAAAAACCGTCTGTTCCTTGGTGGACTTGGCAAGAATGGCACACATGGCAGTGGCCAATCTGTCCCGGTCGGACAGCAGTTCCTCGTCCAATAGACGAAGAATGTCCATGACCTCCCGACTGGAGACGGTCAAATTATGTCGGCGCAGGCCGGCAAAAAACAGGGCAAAATTCTCAAGATAGGCACTGGTCAAAGTCGTCATCCCCCAGTATTTCGTCCATGTCGTCCTTGGTTTTCAGGACGAAACCCAAGGTCTGTCTGGCATTTTCCGGGTTGAGGCGGGAATGTCCCAAGGCCTCCAAAGCGCCCATCCAGTCCAGGGTTTCGGCGATGGAGGGCTTCTTCACAATCCGCTCAGACTGACGGAGGTAGGCCACGGCCTTTGTCACCTGGTTTGCCAGTTCTACATCGGCCTGGGGCATATTTGCCAGAATGATGGACACCTCTTTTTCAGGGTCTGGGTACTGCAAGTAAAGATAGGCGCAACGGCGCTTCAGTGCCTCGGACAGAGGCCGGGTGTCGTTGCTGGTCAGTACCACGAAGGGGGTGGTGGTTGCGGTGATTGTGCCCAGTTCCGGGATGGTCACCTGCATTTCGCTGAGGATTTCCAAGAGAAATGCCTCAAATTCCTCATCGGATTTGTCGATTTCATCAATCAATAACACCACCGGCTCATCACTGCGGATGGACTTCAACAGAGGCCGTTCCAACAGATAGGTGTCGCTGAACAGAGATGGACCGTCCTCTTTGCCACCTTGGATGGCAAGGAGTTGTTTTTGGTAGTTCCACTCGTAGAGGGACTTGGCCTCGTCAATGCCCTCGTGGCATTGGAGCCGAACCAGTGGACGGTTTAAGGCACGGGACAGCACCTTGGCAATCTCGGTTTTGCCCACACCGGCAGCGCCCTCCACAAGCAGCGGACGGCCTAATTTCAAACTGGCGAATAAGGTGATGGCGATTTCCTCACTGCCAATGTAACGCTCGCGCAAAAGAGCCTCTTGAATGGAGGCGATGGTAAGTTCCAGTGGAATCACTCCTTTGAGTTAGTCTTGTCTATCATTTTATCAGTTTTTGTAACAAAAGTCAACCAGTATTGTTAGGTTTCATCCCCAAATGTAGGGCGGGGGCTTGCTCCCGCCGAAAAAGGTTCCTTTTGAAAGGAGGCTTTTGGGGCGACCAATGGTCACCCCTATGCCATTATAGGCAACAACCACCGCTGCATAGATAGCACAGACAGGCAGACATACACAGTTTGCCCACATCGAATGCGCCAGTGGTGTAGGTGCGTCGGTTGGCTTGGTAGGCGGTGCCGGTTTGTTCCAACTGCTCCAAAGTCTGGCGATATTGGGCGTTGGTTGGCTCCATTTGGACGGCTCTGCGGGCGTGGTCCAAGGCCATCATCCGGTTGCCCAGGCCAGAGTGACCCAGGGCGCTGAGGTGATACCACTGGGCGGTGCGGTCGGCATCCTTCATGCTGTTCAGAGCGCTGAGGGCATCGCTGTACCGGCGCAGACCGAGGAAGTGCTTGGCGGCGCGAATTTCCGATGGCGTGGTGCGCTCATACTCCTCCTGAGCCCGCTGTTGGGCTTCGTACCAGGCGGCGAAGGGGTCGTTTGCCCCATAGGCGGCACTGCCATAAGGGTTGTTGGTGGTGCGTTGACCGTAGGTTGGCTGTGCCTTTTGGGGGTTTTTAATCAGGTCATAGGCCTGGTTGATTTCGTTCATCTTTTTGGCGGCGGCCTCGTCACCTGGATTCATATCCGGGTGGTATTTTTTCGCCAGTTTGCGATAGGCCTTTTTTACATCTTCATCGCTGGCGCCGGGGGTCAGCCCCAAAACGCGGTACGGGTCACTCACAGGGCTTCCCTCCTTCTCGTTTGTTGTATTTCTCCTGGGCGACATGGAACTTCGTCCACACCCCCTGGTATAGAATGTTGCGTAAAATCTCCACATCCAACACAAGGGGCAACTGCTCAAAGGCGCAAGTGGCCTCTCCCAGATAGAGATTCAAAAAGTCTTCGTAGTGGCCGGGGTTTTGGCTACGGTTTTCCCAACCCATCAGCGGGTTGTACCGTCCCTTTTTCTCGTCCTCTGCCAAGTCGCAGATGGCATCCAATAAGTAGATAAACCGCCCCAAACCCTGTCCCAGTTGCCGGAGCTGGGGGGCGAAAAAGTCGGTATTGTCCAGAACGAACAGTTCCCCCATCAAATTCCCAAACAAGTTGGCGGTTTGGTCGATGTCGTAGACCTTATTTTGCTCCAAGTCGGATAGTTGCTCCAGATTTTCGGCAATGGCGGTGGCCTGGCGAGGGTATTGGGTCTGTAGCACATTCCAAGATGGAGCGAACCATTTGGACAATGCCAACTTGCCCGCATTTCGGTCATCCTGCCAGTCGTCTAAGCACTTGTAATAGGTCAGTGCCACGTTGAGCAGGGCGCAGTATTGGGTGACACGGCTGTGCCAGAACTGGTGTGGCTTCCAGGGATGGACGATGCACCGCCCCGTCTCTGCCATCTCATCCGGTTCCTCCATGGCGTTGAGCAACATGGTCAAAAAGGTCATGTCAAAGTTGAGGGACAGTCGGGAAACCTGCCCACATTCTCTGCCCATGGCATGACAAAGCCCGCAGTAGCAACTGCGGTATCTCTGAAATTGTTCCGGGCTCAGCTGATCGGCGTAGGTTAAAATATATCCAAACACTGGGTTTCCTCATCTATTGTTGATACTGGTATTTTATCGCAAAAATATGGATAAATTGTAACGATTTACTTTGAATCGGCAGAAAATTGAAAAATTTTCTTGAAATTTTCCATAGTCAAGGCTTCATCCACGCAAATTCGGCACACAACACCGCCACAAAACAGGATAATCATGCAGACATAGAGCCACATTACGGTCATAATCACCAGTACCACACTGCCGTAAAATTGGGAACCACCACCCAGGCTGACGTAGAGGGAGAACAGTTGGGAGAACAGCACCCAGGCCACGGCGGTGAGCACGGCGCCCAATATGGTATGGCGCAGATGGATTCGTCTGGCAGGGAACACAGCGAAAACCAGGGCGAAAATCACAGACAATCCACAGACCACAAACAGGTGGCGCAATGGCATCACCGACAGAAACCCACTGTTTAAAATATGGTTGTACACCAAAAAATCCACAATCCCCTCGCCGAAAACCTGGAGCACCAAGGTGAACACCAAGGCGATGAGCAATGCGAAGGTGTAGAGAATGGACATTCCCCGGCGATAGACGTAGGAGCGTTCCTCCGACCCGCCCAAAATCCCCTGCAGGCCAATGAGCACGCTGTAGACACCCCGGGAGGCCGACCACAGTGCCACCACGCCGGTGACAGAGATGATGGCGGTGGCATTGGTGTTGAAAATCTGATAGAGCACATAGTCCACCACCGGCAGAATGGTCTCCGGCACCAACAGGCCAATCAGCTCCATCAAATCCGTGTAGGTCAGGGGCAAAAACTGGAGCAACGTCACCAAAAGAGCCGTCAACGGAAAGGTGGATAAAATAATAAAGAAAGAAGCACTGGCGGCATGAGTGGTCACGGAAAAGGTGCCAAATTTTTTCATCGCCACCCGCATATAAGGAAACAAAATCATCACCTCTCTCTTGCGAAATTTTTAAAGTATGGTACAATAAAGATAAATGATACCAATGTTGACCATTATACAAGATTTCGGAGGAAGAAACAAGATGAAACGTGTATTATTTATCTGTTTAGGAAATATTTGTCGCTCCACCATGGCGGAATTTGTGTGCCGTGCCATGGTAGAAAAGGCCGGGCTGTCAAATCAAATTGAAATCGCCTCTGCCGCCACTTCCACTGAAGCCCTGGGATGGGACGTCCACCAAGGCACCCAGACCAAGCTCAGCCAAGAGGGCATCCCCTGGAACCACCGGAAAGCCCACCAAATGCAAAAGGCAGACTACGACCAATACGACTACATCATCGCCATGGAACAGCGAAACATCCGCGACCTCAACCGTCGCATCGGCGACCCGTACAGCAAGTACACCCTGCTGTTGGACTACACCGACAATCCCCGGGACATTGCCGACCCATGGTACACCGGCAACTTCGACGACACCTACAACGACATCGTAGAAGGTTGCACCGGTCTATTGGAAGCATTGGCACCATAAACCACCAAGCAAACGAGGAGGACTGCATATGAAAACACTGTTCAAAGGCGGTACCGTTGTGTCCAGCAATGGTGCCATCGTCACCGACCTGTTGGTGGACGGAGAGGTCATCGTCGCCATGGGACAAAATCTGAAGGAAGCAGCGGTCAATATGGTGGATGTCACCGGAAAATACCTGCTCCCCGGTTTCATCGATGGACACACCCACTTCGACCTGGATGTGTGCAACACCACCACCGCCGACGACTATGCCACCGGCAGTCAATCTGCCCTCCGTGGTGGCACCACCATGGTGGTGGACTTCGCCACCCCCAACAAGGGGGAAACTTTAGCCTATGGCCTGGAATTGTGGCACAAAAAAGCTGCCGGCAAAACCGCCTGCGACTACAGCTTCCACATGACCATCGACGATTGGAACGACAACATTGAAAGAGAACTTTCCGACATGGTGGAGGCGGGTATCACCTCCTTCAAAATGTACATGACCTACCCCGCCATGATGGTGGGCGACTGTGATATGTTCCGCGCCCTCCAATCCTTAAAGAAACTGGGCTGTATCGCCGGTGTCCACTGTGAAAATAGCGGTGTCATTGACGCTCTCGTCGCCCAGGAGAAGGCCGCCGGCAACTTGGTGCCTAGTGCCCATCCAAAATCCCGCCCCAGCCAGACCGAAGCAGAGGCCGTATCCCGCTATTTGCGGATGGCAGAGTTGGCAGACACTCCGGTCATCATCGTCCACCTCAGCACCGCCGAAGCCCTCCAGGAAGTGGAAATCGCCCGAAAGCGGGGACAGACCGTCTTTGTGGAAACCTGCCCACACTATCTGTTCCTCAACGACAGTGCCTACGACCAACCGTACGTGGAGGCCTCCAAGTTCATCTGCGCCCCACCCTTGCGGAAAGCCAAAGACCAAGATGCCCTGGTGTCTGGCCTGCAAACCGGGGCGGTCAACACCGTTGCCACCGACCACTGTAGCTTCAATCTGGCACAAAAGGCCATAGGCCAGGGGGACTTCACCACCATCCCCGGCGGGATGCCCGGCGTGGAAACCAGAGGCACTTTGCTCTACTCCCAGTTGGTTGCAAAAGGCAAGCTGACACTGCCCCAAATGGTGGCGGTTCTCTCTGAGAATCCTGCCAAGCTCTATGGAATGTTCCCCCAAAAGGGCATTTTGACCGTGGGGAGCCACTGCGACATGGTGGTCTTCGACCCCACCACCGCCGGCACATTGACCGCCAAGGACTTGATTGCCAACGTGGAATACACCCCCTTCGAGGGCTTTGAAACCGCCGGCACCATCGACCAAGTCTACCTCCGGGGACAACTGGTGGTAGACGGTGGCACCGTCCTGAAAACAACCAACGGCAAATTCATCCACCGCGGAAAACCACAGATATAAACCAAAGGTGCTGTACAAAAACATACGCAACCTGGTAGGGGCGGGGTTCTACCCCGCCCCTACAGACTAGAAATCCCCACCATTTTACGATAAATGGTGGGGATTTTCAGCCTTTGGGAGGGGCAGAGCCCCTCCCCTACGGATGTGATGCGCGTTTTTGTACAGCACCTTTGCATATAAATTGTGAAGGTCGATGCTCGCATTGACCCGCCGAGACCTCGACGGGCAAGGGCTCTGCTCTTGCCCCAAAATCGCCATTAGGCGGTTTTTTAGAGAATCACTCCCAAGTTGCCCAAACTTCGGGGCAATAACCCACAGTGGCGAATTTACCATTGCGGACGATGGGGGTTTTCATCAGCTTGGGATTGTCGTAGACTTTGTCCTCTTTTTGCACCGTGTCCGACAGGTATTTCAGCACATCGATGTCCGGGTGCTTGGCATTCCAGTCGATGAGATTATCAATGCCACCCACGGCCTTCAACACCCGGTCAAACTCCCCGCCGGACATTCCAAATTTCACCAAGTCGATGGCCTGGAACTTCACACGGCGCTCTTTGAAATAACGCTCCGCTTTTTTCGTGTCAAAGCACTTGGATTTGCCGAAAATTTGAATGTTCATGGATACACAACCTCCTGTAAAATCAATCCGCAAGCGGGAGCCGTCTCCCCTGCCATCTCTCGTTTTTTCGCGGACAAAATGTCTGCCATGGAAAGCGCGTCCCGCTTGCCCAGGCCAACCTCTAGCAAGGTGCCCACCAGAATCCGCACCATGTGATGTAAAAATCCATCACCTCGCACCACAAAGTCCACCTCATATCCATCACAGCGGATATCCAAGCTGTGGATGGTGCGGACGGTGGATTTCTTCATTTTCCGGTTGGAGCAGAAGGAGCGGAAGTCGTGGGTGCCACAGAGATTCTTCGCCGCCAGTTTCATGGCTTCCACATCCAACGTGGCGGGCAGTTGGTGGACATACTTCCGTTGAAATACGTTGGGCGCTGGGCTGTTCCAAACCCGATAAACGTAGGTTTTTTCCACCGCAGACAAGCGAGCATGGAACCGTGGCACAGCCTCTTGCAAGTCCAAAACCCCGATGTCTCCAGGCAGATAGTGGCGCAGTTGAGCCAGCATTTGTTGAGGTGTCATATCCGTCTCCACATGGAAGTTGGCAACCTGATTTTTGGCGTGAACCCCGCCGTCGGTGCGTCCACTGCCACTGATTTCCACCGGTTGCTCCAAAATCCGGGACAGTGCATCCTCCAATTTCCCCTGGATGGTGGCATCCTGGGGTTTCAGCCGTTGCCAGCCTTGATAGCGGGTGCCGTCGTAGGCCAAATCCATGCGATAATTTTTCATTTATTCCTCCAGCATTTCACGTGCTTCTCGTTCGTTGTCGGCGGAAAACAGGAAGTCCCCGTCCTCCGAATATACCTCAATGTGTCCGCGTACATAGTGAAAATCATACATGACAGGTCAACTCCTTTTGTTTGTTGACCTTAGTATACCACATCACCTGTCCCATAAATGGGACAAAGAGCGAAGCTTTTTCAAGCTTCGCTCTTATCATATCATAGATCCATCATCAATACCACTACTTTTGCAAGCTCACCACGAGAAATGGCTTGGTCTGGGTAGAAATAACGGTCGCCGTTTTCATCTATGGTACCGGCAAAAATGCCCAGTGCATAGAGGCTGTTGGCGGCATGGGTGTTGGTGTCCACAAAGACATCCATTTCGTAGGTCTCTGGCACATCCAAAATGTTGCTCATCAAAACGGCAACATTTTCCCGGGTGACTGCCGTGTCCAAGGTATCCATGGTGACACCCTCCAACAATCCCAACTGGTAGGCATGGTTGAAGTAGCCACTGGCCCAGTGTTCGCTGACCGATTCTTGAGGTTCATAGCCTGCGGCATTCATAATGATTTTCAAGGCTTCGCCCAAAGAGACGGAACGGGCGGGTTGGAAGGTTCCATCGTCATACCCACCCAACACACCGTCTTCCACCAAGCGGTACACATATTCTGCGTACCACGCATCGTCAGCCACATCTGAGAATATGCTTGTGGCTTCGGTGGCGCTTCCAGTTGTTCCCACAGCGGGCTCTACCACTTCTTCCACAGGGGTGGTAGACCATCTGGCGTAGAGTGTTTGACGCTCCGTTGCGATGGTGTTGGACGTGACCTCCACACCGTCGGCGGTGAACCAACCGGCAAAGTAGTAGCCGGATTTTTCTGCCGTTGCCAGGGTGCCATAGGGCTGACCTTCCACGTGGAGTGTCAAGTCGTTGGACTTGGAACCGCCCTCTTCATTGTAGTATGCCCGGACAAAGGACTTGCCACTGGAGTTGTCGTAGTCGGCAAAGAGGAACATCGCTGCTTCATCGATGCGGCGGGTAACCAACCCTTCCAACATGGTGCCACCCGCGTTGCACCACGCCACCATGGCGCTGGCCATCTCCTCATCGGTGTATTCGCCGCTGATGAGATACTTCCAGACCTTGGTATCGGATTTCAGCCAATACGGCCCTAAGTTGAAGGTCATACTGACCATTGCATCAAACTGGTGTTGCTCCAAGGTGATGCCATAGGACGATGTAAAGTTGTTGACCATGGTTTCGGAACCTGCAATGTGTTCCCGGAGAAGCGCTTCGGCCTCCCACTCTGTAATGCCATTGGGATAGCTGCCTGCATCGCAGACGGTGCCATATCCAATGGAGTATTGGTTTGAGTCCCATTGGGCATAGGAAGAAAAGCCTTCATAGCCCTTGATTTTTTCTACCAACGCGTCAGACGACGTCAAGGCATCCGAGGCAGCCACGCTGACAGAAAGGCTGATTGCCACCGCCAAAATGGTTGACATAAAACTCGCACCAAGAATTGAATTTTTCATCCGTTTAGCTCCTGTTTCTGGGGTTATTGCCCCGATTTTGTTCACATATGGGATGTGTTCATATTCTCGTTGCTAGAGTATACCACAAACAGTAACATTTTGCAACCTTTTTGGCTCAAAAATTTTCTATTTTTAATATTACATTTTTATTACATCACTTATCCAATGCAAAATATAATCATATATCTCCATTTTACACGTTTCATTCAATATTTCATGGCGAAATCCTGGATACAATTTTGTGATAACTTTGACCATACCCGCCTCTTTGAACCGCTGAGCAGTCAGTCGGACACCATAGCCCATCTCCCCCACCGGGTCGCTTTCACCGGACAAAAACAGGATGGGTAAATCGGTTTGCATAACACGGAGGTTGTCCATTTTCTGATTGATTTCAAACCCGCAGATTAAGGCCTCGATTAGCCCCAAAGTGGGCAGAATGCCACAGAGTGGGTCGGTGACGAAACCGTCCACCACGGCGGAATCGGTGGAGATCCAATCGTAGGGGGTGCGAGCTGGAGCGAAGGGCAAATTAAAGCTGCCGAACATCAATTTTTGGAGAATTGGGCTTCGTCCCATGGCGGTTTTTCTGGCGATTTCATGGCGACAAACCCGGCTACCAACCTGCAAAATCCCGGTGGGCATCCAGCCAGTGCCCGATAAAATCGCACCGGACAGGCCGTGGTTGGGGTGGCGAAACAGGAGGGTTCTTGTCAAAAACGAACCCATACTGTGACCCAATATAATGTAAGGCACCTCTGGAAATGCCTGGGCAATCCGTTGGTGGACAGCTTCCACATCGTCCACCGCCGCCGCCCACCCGCCGTAAAAATGACCCATCAAATGCCCATCCCGGACGGTTCTGCCGTGACCCATATGGTCGTTGGCAACCACCAAAAAGCCCCGCTGTGTCATCCAAGTGGCAAAGTGGTCATACCGCTCCAAATGCTCGGAAATGCCGTGGACAATCTGCAAAATCCCCACAGGTTGCCCCTCTGATTCCCACATTTTGCAGTATAATTTC
>JAWXUJ010000019.1:0-11205 GCA_044432765.1 Eubacteriales bacterium
ACCAAAGCTCCAATGCCTGAACAGGAGCCAAATGTCCGTAATCATAACTTTGAAGAAGTGACCCTGGGCTACACCGCAGAAACCGCAGTGGAAGAAGCCAAGCGTTGCCTCAACTGCAAAAACCCAAAATGCGTGGAAGGATGTCCCGTCAACGTCCGCATCCCTGAATTTATTATGAAAGTTGCCGACGGCGATTTCCTGGGTGCCTACGAGGTCATTACCTCCACCAATGCACTGCCTGCCCTGTCTGGTCGTGTCTGCCCCCAAGAGAGCCAATGCGAAGCAAAATGCGTCCGTGGCATCAAGGGCGAACCTGTTGCCATCGGTCGTCTGGAGCGTTTTGTCGCTGACTGGTACTTTAAAAACGTCAACAAAATGCCTGAACCTGTTGCCCAAAACGGCAAAAAGGTGGCGGTGGTTGGCTCCGGCCCTGCTGGCCTGACCTGCGCTTCTGACCTGGCAAAGAAGGGCTACGATGTCACCGTCTTTGAAGCCCTACATACCGCCGGTGGCGTGTTGGTCTACGGCATCCCCGAATTCCGTTTGCCTAAGGCTTTGGTGCAAAACGAAGTGGACAAGCTGGAAGCACTGGGCGTGAAAGTCATGACCAACATGGTCATCGGTCAAGTCCTGTCTATCGATGAACTGGTTGGCGAAATGGGCTTCGATGCTGTGTTCATTGGCTCTGGCGCTGGCTTGCCTATGTTTATGAAAATTCCCGGCGAAGCTCTGGTGGGCGTCTATGCTGCCAACGAATACCTGACCCGGGTGAACCTGATGAAAGCCTATTTGGAAGAGAACGATACCCCCATCATCAAGTCCAAATCTGTCGCCGTTGTCGGCGGTGGCAACGTGGCAATGGACGCCGCTCGTTGCGCCAAGCGTCTGGGCGCAGAGCACGTTTACATCGTGTACCGTCGCTCCGAGGCTGAAATGCCTGCTCGTGCCGAAGAACTTCACCACGCCAAGGAAGAGGGCATCGAACTGAAACTTCTCTGCAATCCTCTGGAAATTCTCAACGATGGCAATGGTCGCGTTGGCGGTATGCAGTGTGTGGAAATGGAATTGGGCGAGCCCGATGCCTCTGGTCGTCGCCGTCCTGTGGCCAAAGAGGGCAGTGAGTTCACTCTGGAAGTGGACACCGTTATCATGTCTTTGGGTACCTCCCCAAACCCACTGATTCGCTCCACCACCCCTGGTCTGGACACCAACCGTTGGGGCTGTCTGGTGGTCAACGAAGCCACCATGGAAACCTCCCGCGAAAACGTCTACGCTGGCGGTGACGCCGTCACCGGCGCAGCAACCGTCATCCTGGCAATGGGCGCTGGCAAAACCGCCGCCGAAGCCATCGACGAAAGATTGTCTAAATAAATTTTAAAATACCCTGATTCCACTTGACAAATGGGTGGAGTCGGGGTATTTTAAATATATAAAAGGGCACTGCTGTGAAGCGGTTGACCCATTTGGTTAATAAGGAAATCTAGTTAACCGCTTGGTGCGCGCCGAGCGGTTAACGTACGTTTATGGTGAAAATGTACAGCAAGAATACCGTCCATCCAACAAGCAAAAAAGATCGTTCCACAATCGCATCAGCCTGTCAAAAACAAGGTTTTTGGCAGGCTGATGCGCCCTTCGGGCGATTTTATCCGCTTCGCTCAACGCGAAAAGGAACCCTGACGGTTCCTTTTCACACTTTTCCTCCCTCCGAAATCTGGAGGGTTTTTTATTGTATAAAATTTAGGGGATTTTGTCAATCTCTGGTTTCTCTTCTGTCTCTAAAATATACTGCTCCTCACATTCTTGTTGCGCCTCAATGATGATATTTATGGCCTCCTCACTGGCACGCACCATTTTTAGATACAATTCTTTATAGTCTGTCATAATCAATCTCCTACATAAACATATTATAGATATATTTTATAGCTATTGCAAATATTATAACATGGTTTTTGCGTAAAATAAATATAAAATATGTTTATTTTGAGGTGAAATTATGGGTACAAAAAGTTTGTCTATTCGAATTGATGAGGAAATGCTTCATAAGCTCCATGTGGTGGCGGATTATGAGGCACGGTCAGCCAACAGTCAAATTTTAATTTTGATTCGGGATGCCGTTGAGAAATATGAAGAAAAACATGGGCCAATCCAACTTGGGTTAGTTGGGGATTGATATGGATTTGTTTGATAGCCGTTGTGTTGAAATCGGACTACGGATTGCGTATTATCGAAAGAAAAAAGGGACGACGCAGGAGCAACTAGCAGAAAAAGTGGACATTAGCACAGGCTATTTGTCCCAAGTGGAAACACCTAGCGTGGCACAGCCTGTTTCCTTAAAAATGTTGTTTGCCTTTGCGGATATATTTGAAGTCCCAGTGGGGAAACTGATGGAGGATTTGTGACCTTACATTCTATAATTGCAAGAATTGAGAATGGAAAAGATAAAAAAGTTGGAAAAAACCATTGACATTGGTGGGTTTTGTGATATAATAAAAAGGCCGCATTGAAAAGGTAGAAGTTGGGTTTTGGCCCACACCTTCGAGAGCGAGACTACAAAATGAATGGTAGGTGCAAAGAAAATGCAAGCAATCATCGTAACTGGCGGTAAGCAATACAACGTCTCTGAAGGCGACGTGTTGTTCATCGAAAAGCTGGAGGCAGAGGCAGAAGCCACTGTGACCTTCGACCAAGTTCTGGCAGTTGTGGACGGCGAAAACTCCAAGTTTGGCGCTCCCACTGTGGCTGGCGCTTCCGTGGAAGCCAAGGTCATCAAAAACGGCAAGGGCAAGAAGATCACTGTCTTCAAATACCGTCCTAAGAAGGACTCCAAGAGCATGATGGGCCACAGACAACCTTATACCAAGGTTGAGATCACTGCGATCAAGGGCTAATCTATGACTACGGTTGAATTTACCAACAAAGAAGGCAGAATCACTGGATTCTCCTGTAGCGGTCACAGTGGCTACGGCGAAGCGGGCTCAGACATTGTCTGCGCCGCTGTCTCCACCGCTGTGAAACTGGCCGAGTGTATCATCAACGACGTTTGTGGTACCCGCGCCAAAACCCGCATCAAAGAGGAAACCGCAAGAATTTCTTTGATGCTCCCCAACTCCTGCGAGGAGGAGGACACCGTTCAGGCCGTTTTAACTGGCTTGATGTTGACCATGGGGGATTTAAGGGATGAATATCCCGAATATATTGAAGTTTTGGAGGTGTAAGTTATGCTTAAAATCAATTTTCAGTTCTTCGCTCACAAGAAGGGCGGCGGTTCCACCAAGAACGGTCGTGACTCCGAGTCCAAGAGACTGGGCACCAAGCGTGCTGATGGCCAATTCGTGCTGGGTGGCAACATTCTGGTTCGTCAAAGAGGCACCCACATTCACCCAGGCAACAATGTGGGCAAGGGCAGCGACGACACTCTGTTCGCTCTGATTGACGGTAAAGTCAAGTTCGAGCGCATGGGCAAGCAACGTCGCATGGTCTCCGTCTACGCTGAGGAACAATAATTTTGCAAAAAATCCCGAACGAATCCGTTCGGGATTTTTTATCTAATTAATAATTAATAATGAATAGTGAATAATTAAAAGACGGCCCTATTTTGGTGCGGTTAATTTTGGACAAGTTTAAAAAACGATGGACGAATATGTAATTCAGTGGCTTAAATTTTGAAAAATTGCCATAATTATTAATTATTAATTGTTAATTATTCATTGAAAAAGGGGTTTTTATGTTTATCGATAAAGTACACATTTCCGTCAAGGCCGGCAACGGTGGCGATGGGATTGTCTCGTTTTTGCGGGAAAAATACAAGGCCGCAGGTGGTCCCGATGGGGGCGATGGCGGTCGTGGCGGTAGCGTCATTTTGCGGGTGGATAACAACATCTCCACCCTGATGGACTTCCGCTACAAGCGGAAATACAAGGCCGAAACAGCCAACAATGGCGAGGGCGGTCAACGCACTGGTCGAGACGGCAAAAGCCTGATCATCAAAGTCCCCCGTGGCACCGTGGTCAAGGACGAGGAAACTGGTCTGGTCATCTGCGATATGTCCACAGATGAGGATTTTGTGCTGGCAAAGGGCGGGCGTGGCGGCTGGGGCAATGTCCACTTCGCCACACCAACCCGCCAAGTGCCTCGTTTTGCCAAGGCTGGCGCACCTGGTCAAGAGCGGAACGTGATTTTGGAACTGAAATTGCTGGCTGATGTCGGTCTGGTTGGCTTCCCCAACGTGGGTAAGTCCACCCTGCTGTCCGTCACCTCCAATGCCCGCCCCAAAATCGCCAACTACCACTTCACCACGCTCTATCCCAACCTGGGCGTGATTTACTTGGAAGAAGGCCTGTCCTTCATCATGGCTGACATCCCTGGCATCATCGAAGGTGCTGCCGACGGCGCAGGCCTCGGTCACGATTTCCTTCGTCACATCGACCGCTGCCGTCTGCTTGTCCACATTGTGGATGTGTCCGGCAGTGAGGACCGCGATCCCATCGCCGACTTCGATAAAATCACCGCCGAACTGTCGGAATATTCCGCCGATTTGGCAGAGCGTCCCATGATTGTTGCCGCTAACAAGGTGGACATTCTCTCCCCAGACAGCGACAACTTGGAGCGTCTTCGTGCCCATGTGGAAGGCCTTGGCTATGAATTCTATGAAATCTCCGCCGCCACCACCATCGGCACTCGGGATTTGATGAAAACCGTGGCAGGCAAGCTGGCAAAGTTGCCACCTGTTATGATTTATGAACCAGAGTATGTGGCACCAGAAGTGGATGTGGACACATCCTTTGGCCAGTTCGAGATTGAGAAGCAGGACAACGTGTGGCTCATCACTGGCACATGGTTGGAACGGCTCCTTCCCGACATCAACTTTGAGGATTATGAATCCCGAATGTACTTCGACCGCCAACTGCGCCGTTGTGGCTTGTTTGAAAAGTTGGAAGAACAAGGCATCGAAGATGGCGACATTGTCAGCATCTACGATCTGGAATTTGAATACGAGTCATAAGAAAATGGAGACGGATATTCCGTCTCCATTTTCTATTTGTCTAGTAGGTCTTCATAGGACACATTTAACACTTGTGCGATGATTTTTAATTCTATATCGGTGATAAAACGTTCGCCAGACTCCATACGAGAGACTGCATTTTTGTCCACATCCAATCCTGCGATTTGCAATAATTCTGCAAATCTTCGTTGGGATGGTTTATCTTTTCGTTGCAGTCGCAGGGATTTTATCTGTGTTCCGCAAATATTATTTCGCCCAGATTCTGTTTTGTTTTTATACATGGTAACCTCCATATTGACATTTTGTAGTTGTCAATATGAAAATTATATGTTATGATGACAGATATATGACATTTAGAAAGTGTCAAATTAAAATAAACGGAGGAAATTATGCCGGATTATCAAAAAATGTACATCACATTATTCAATCAAATTACGGATACCATCGAAGAATTGCAGAAAATTCAGTAACAGACAGAGGCAATGTATATAGCGGGTAAAGAAGTGGATGAGAAAAGGGAACAGAAGAAATAAACGAAAAAACCGATAGCCTTGGGCTATCGGTTTTTTGCATTTTAGGGGAGAAAAAAAGAGAAAAATAAAAAAAGAAAAAAGAGAGAAAATCATTGGAACTCTGGTGTGTTCCTTTGATATATTTAGTATAACAGGGAATTTTGAACGAATTATGAATGATACGAGAATGATTTTTGAACAAATTGCCAAAAAATTAAAATGACAAAACCCCTCGGGATGGCAGTCCTGAGGAGCTTCGTCGTGTTTAAAAAAAGAGAAAAGAGGAGAAATGAGAATATCAAAGGAATGTGTCCACTGGTGGCACCTTTTAGGAAGTCTCCTAAAAGCCGGTGGTGTGTTTCATTTGATAGTTTTAGTATAAAGGGAACTTTTGAATGGAGTATGAACAAACATCAAACGATTTGTGAAAATCTAATAGATGGTGAAGAGTGCAGAATTTAAGTAGCGGCTCTTTTTGATGTGTCCCGAAGGGACACATTCATTCTTCGTTATTCACTCTTCATTTTTCACTAAATCAAAGGTCGTCTGCATCTTGGGTGGGTATTTCTCCTGGGTTTTGGGGAACGCCGGTGTAGCTACCCTCTGGGTCGGTGTCACTGCTCATGTTGGCTTTGACCACCTCCATGGCGGCCTCCATGGGGGTTTTCTCTTGTTTGGACTTTCGCTTTTTCATAAAAAATCCCTCCTTTGGCAATAGTTTGTCCAAAGAAGGGAAATTTATGTGCGTAGGGGCAGACCCAGCCATGGCCCTACGGCAATCTCATTCAGCCTAGTTTTGCAATGCCTGTTTTGATGCGGGCGATGGTTTCGTCCTTGCCCAGGAGTTCGGCGATTTCGGTGGCGCCACCGGGGGTGGATTGCTTGCCGGAGATGGCAACGCGAACGGGCCACAGGACGATGGAGTTTTTCACTTCCATGGACTTTGCCAGGTTCATCAGCACATCATAGATGGCGCTGTTGCTCCATTCTTCCATGGCCTCCAAGGCGGGCAAGGCGGCCTCTAGGGCGGTTTTGGAGTTTTCTAGGTTGGTCTTGGACTTTTTGTGGATATACATGGCGATGTCGTAGTCAGGCAAGGCTTCCAAGAAGTCTACGCGCTCTGCCAAGTCAGTGAGGATTTCACAGCGGGTGTGCACCAAGTTTGCCACGGCGTGAAGGTCGATGCCACAGGTGGGCAGTGCGGCCTTCAGGTAGGATTCTGCCTTGGCATAGAAATCTTCAGGGGACAGCTTCTTCATGTATTCACTGTTCATCCAGGTCAACTTTTGAATGTCAAACACGGCGGGGGACTTGGAAATGCCCTTGATATCAAAGATTTTTTCCAGGTCTTTGGTGGTGTAGATTTCCTCTTCGCCACCGGGACTCCAGCCCAGCAGGGCAACGTAGTTGACCACAGCGTTGGTGAGATAGCCCTGGGCAATGAGATCCTCGTAGGAGGGATCGCCGTGGCGCTTGGACATTTTGTGTTGGGCATCCCGCATAACAGGGGAGCAGTGGACGTAGGTGGGGATTTCCCAACCGAAGGCCTGATACAGTAGGTTGTATTTTGGAGCAGAGGATAGGTATTCACTGCCGCGGACAACGTGGGTGATGCCCATAAGATGGTCGTCGATGACGTTGGCGAAGTTGTAGGTGGGCAGACCGTCGGATTTGATGAGCACGTTGTCATCCAATGTGTCGTTGGGCACGGTGATGTCGCCAAAGATGGCATCGGAGAAGGTGGTGGTGCCGTCACGAGGGATTTTTTGGCGGATGACATAGGGGATGCCGGCGGCTAATTTTTCGTCGATTTCAGCTTGGGACAGACAACTGCAACGACCGTCGTACTTGGAGATGACCCCTTCAGTGTGTTGGGCTTCCAGGTCTTCCTTGGTGCAGAAACAGCGGTAGGCACCACCTTTTTCGATGAGAAGTTCGGCAAATTTGCCGTACAAATCACGGCGCTCTGTTTGGATATAGGGGCCAACAGGGCCACCCACATCGGGGCCTTCGTCGTGGGACAGGCCACATTCTGCCATGGTTTTGTAGATGATTTCCGTGGCACCTTCGATGAACCGTTCTTGGTCGGTGTCCTCGATGCGGAGCAGGAACTTGCCACCCAAATTCTTGGCAATCAGATAGGTGTACAAGGCGGTGCGCAGGTTGCCCACGTGCATGTAGCCGGTGGGAGAAGGGGCAAAGCGAGTCCGTGCCTCGCCATGGGGAATCCGAGCCTCCAGCTCGCTGAAAAATGTCATATCCATATTGGAAAAACCTCCGGTTTTTAGTGAATAATGAATAATTAATAATTGGGTCGGGATTTCAATCTTATGCCACGGCTTTGGTTCGCCCAAAGGGCGGTAGCTGCGCAAGCAGTGTACTGACAGCGTCAGCAACCAAAAAGTATACTTTTTGAAAATAGGCCGTCAGGCCGTCAGAGCGAAGCTCTACTAGCATAGCCAGTGTTTTCAAAAAATACACGGCTTTGGTTCGCCCAAAGGGCGGTAGCTGCGCAAGCAGCGTGCTAACAACGTCAGCAACCAAAAAGTATGATAGAGCCGTTCTTAATTATTAATTATTCATTATTCATTCTTAATTCTCATGTACCATTATATTTTATTCTGGAAAAAAGTCAATGGGTTTGGGAAAAAACTTGAATTATTTCCTTCGGTGTGATAAGATGTAAGGTACAATGCAAATGTTGTAAATAGAAGGGGAATGATTTTTATGAGCGAAAATATAACCGCGAAAAAGCGGATTTTTTCCGGCATCCAACCCAGTGGTGAGCTGACGTTGGGTTCCTATATGGGCGCCATCAAAAACTGGGTGGCACTCCAAGACGAATACGAGTGCATCTACTGCATCGTGGATATGCACGCCATCACCGTCCGCCAAAATCCTGCCGATTTACGTCGCAGAAGTTTGGAGCAACTGGCGCAGTATGTGGCTTGTGGCCTGGACCCTGAAAAGAACGTCATGTTCATCCAATCCCATGTGCCACAACACGCAGAGCTGGCCTGGGTTTTGGGTTGTTCCACACCCTTTGGAGACTTGTCCCGCATGACCCAATTTAAGGATAAATCTCAAAAACACGCAAACAATATCACATCCGGCCTGTTCACCTACCCAGTGCTCATGGCGGCGGATATTTTGGCCTATCAAGCCGACATGGTGCCAGTTGGTCAGGATCAAAAGCAACACGTGGAGCTGTGCCGTGACATCGCCCAGCGGTTCAACGGAATGTATTCCGATACATTCACCATGCCTGAACCTTTCATCCCTAAAATGGGAGCGAGAATCATGTCTTTGGGCAATCCTGACAACAAAATGAGCAAGTCCGACCCCGAGGGTTGCGTCTACCTCATGGACAAGCCAGAGGACATTATGCGGAAGTTCAAGCGAGCCGTCACCGACAGTGAAATGTCCGTCAAGTACGACTACGAGAACAAAAAAGGCATCTCCAATCTGCTGACCATCTACTGCGCCGCCATGGGCAAAACCTTGGAAGAGGCAGAAGCAGAATTTGAAGGCCAGGGCTATGGTGTGTTCAAACCCGCCGTTGGCGAAGCTGTGGTGGAACTGCTCCGCCCCATCCGGGAAGAATCTCTCCGCCTCATGGGCGACAAGGCATATCTGGAAAAAATCTACACAGAAGGCGCCCAAAAGGCGCAATATATTGCCAACAAGACTTTGCGAAAAGTCTATAAAAAGGTTGGTTTCGTTGCGAGGTAAGTATGGGATTTGAAATGAATTGGGGCATTGCCATTGTCTGCGCCTTGGCGGTTGCCGCCTTGATCTCCTTTGCAGTGACTCCAATGGTGCGAACCCTCGCCATTCGGGTGGGCGCGGTGGACATTCCCAAGGACAACCGGCGGATGCACAAGGAACCAATCCCCCGGTTGGGTGGCCTTGCCATTTTCTTGGGCTTTATCCTGTCCGCTCTGTTGTTTGGCGATTTGGAACGCTCTATCCAGGGCATCTTGTTGGGTGCCACCATGATTGTGGTGCTGGGCATTTTGGACGACACCATGACATTGAAGGCACTGCCCAAATTCTTGGTGCAGATTGCCGCCGCCGGCGTGGTGGTCTATTACGGAAACGTGATTCAGTACGTGTCCAACCCGATTTTGACCAGTCACGCTCCCTATATCGATTTGGGGATGTGGGCGGTGCCGGTGACCATCATCTGGATTGTTGCCATCACCAATGCGGTCAACTTCATCGATGGCTTGGATGGCCTGGCTGTTGGCGTTTCTGCCATCTCCAGCGGGACATTGTTGGTCACCGCCATTTTGGTGTCGGAGAGCAATGTGGCCATTATGATGGCCTCTCTGTTGGGTGCCTGTTTGGGCTTTATCCCCTACAACCGGAATCCTGCCAAGATTTTCATGGGGGACACTGGCTCCACTTTCTTGGGATTTGTGTTGGCAACTCTGTCCATTCAGGGGCTGTTTAAGTTGTATGCCATCATTTCCTTCGCTGTGCCATTTTTGATTTTGGGCTTGCCCATTTTTGACATCTGTTTCGCCATCACCCGCCGTTTGGCAAAAGGGCAAAACCCCATGGTGGCAGACCGGGGGCACGTGCACCATCGGCTCATCGACATGGGATTCAACCAAAAACAAGCCGTGGCAATCTCGTATATGATCACAGCGATCTTAGGCCTGGCGGCGGTGGTTTTGACCTCCTCCGGTGCATTGAAAGCCTTGATTTTGCTGGGTGCTGTCATTGTGGTGGGCGCATTGGGTGTGCGGGTGATTTTCGCAACGAAACACCATGAGCACCGTCCCACAGAAACCCCGGAAGAAACCGCAGAAGAGGAATAATATTTAGAACCTTGAGAGGAGTGTGGTGGTATGCACAAAAAACCAGACGGTAGAAAATCGTTGGGCTTTGTGGTAGCCGCCACACTTTGTGTTTTATTGGCTCTGCTGTTTGCCTTTTGGAATGCCATGGAGCAGAGCCAACGAGAGGGCATCACCATGCCCGACGGCATCGCCACAGAGGTGGAAACACCTGCCGCCGATGCCGAACAGGAGGAACTGTTCCTTACGGTAGCACCTGAAAATGTGCAACAGGTCTTGTCTGCTATGGCAAGGCCGGGGCAGTATACCCAGACCTTTTCCGTCACCACCCATTGGGATGGTGGCAGTGATATCAGCGCTGTGACCATCTGGCGCAAGGGGAATTTGATGCGGGCAGAGGTGGTTGCAGAAGCTACCACTCGCCACCTGCTCACCGATGGTACCACCCTGTGGCTGTGGTACGGCGGGGAGGAGGCGGTTGCTCAATTCCAGATGGAGGACTCCATATCCTTTGACGATTTACTGGGGGTTCCCACCTATGAATCCCTGACCCAGTTGCCCGATTCTGCCATTTTACAGGGACAGTATTTGGATGACGGAAATGGGGGGCACTGTATCTACATCACAGCCAGTCAGTGGGCAACCGTGGAAACGGCCTATTGGGTGGATGCCGACAGCCAGATTTTGGTGGCGGCAGAGGTGCAGAGTGACGATACCTTACAACTGTCCATGAGCCAAATATCCCTGACCTTTGACGACATCGAAGACACGGTGTTCGTCACTCCGGATGGGGTCACTTTAGAAACAGAAATGCCGCAGCGGTGATTAAAATGGGGAGTAAATCCTCGTTGTCTTCGTCCTGCTCCAACAGGAGGAGAAGCACCAC